>JACMLR010000135.1 GCA_014379515.1 Chitinophagaceae bacterium | reverse complement strand
TACGTACTTGTTGTTGGAGCCACAGACAATGCTGTAATGGGTAATGCTTTATAATTTCCTGCAGTAAATGCCAGGCCGTTCGAAGTCAGGATAGCATCGTTGACACCTGTCGAGAATCGAGTGCCAGATAAAGTAAATGAAACAAGATTATGGCTGTTATTAGGATGAACACCGTTGGTATTCGGTCGAACTCCTGATCGCCAGTAGCCGTTAAAATCTGTAACTACTTCCGTAACTGTTTGAGCCGATAGATTATTTGTGTAGAGAAGTGATAGCAATAGTAAAAAGACGTTGATTCGTCTCAACAGTACCGAGTTTTTCATAGTGGTTATTTGGGCAGGGATAATGATATTGCAAAGTAACCGATAGTGCAGTCAATTGACTATCGTTCTAAACCAAGAGTAGTGTAGGCCTATGGCTACAAAAGGCAGATAAACCATTTAGAAGCATAGACAGTTTTTGAAATAATAAATAAAGAAAAAAAATCGAGCCCACTGGCCCTTAGCGTTTTACAAAACTTACTTGAACGGCATGTGTTTGCATTTATCGACGCGTTATATTATATTCGTAACTGCGGGTTAGGGCAGCAGGACCACAATTTTTTTTTAGATAGATCGTTTGAAAATTGATATCCTGCTAACTGTTGATATCAAAAACTATTTCTTTCATGCAACAGTTGATTAGAAAAAGAATTTTCCGAATTGTAGGTACACTTATATTAGTGTCCCTTTTTGCCGTACAAGTGAGCGAAGCCGGTGAAGGCAACCCAAAACATTCGAAAGCAAAATCAGTTAGCTCCAAATCTAAAAAATCCACATCAAAGTCGAAAGTAACCGCAACACGGTCAAAGACGAGCGTTGCAAAATCAAAAACTGCAAAGTCAAAAGTTTCAATATCAAAAACGGCAATTAAGCGCGTTTCAAAACCATCTGCCTGGGTGAGTTCTAAAAAGCAACTGTTCGACAGCTTACATTTAGACGAACTTGGTTTGTCAAGAAAAGTGTTTGAGTTCGCACTTCACGGGATGGATAAACTGAGACGTACCGATCGCATTCATTCGAACATCATCACGATTGCTGATTTCAGTAAATCAAGCACTGAAAAGAGATTATTCGTTATCGATTTGGATACAAAAGAGATTCTTTATAACACCTGGGTTGCGCACGGAAAAAATTCCGGGAAAGAAACTGCAAATATTTTCTCGAATAAAGTACAATCAAATAAAAGCAGCCTTGGTTTTTATGTCACAGGAAGTGCTTACAATGGCAGCAACGGGTATTCCATGAAGCTTATGGGCATGGAGTCAGGTTTCAATAGCAATGCGTTCAAACGTGCAATTGTTTTGCACGGCGCGGATTATGTAAACACAGATTATATAAATAGCCAGGGTTATATTGGAAGAAGTCAGGGTTGCCCGGCCGTTATGCCTGAAATAAGTGCAGCACTCATCGACTCGATAAAGGAAGGTTCGTGCCTTTTCATCTATCATCCCTCTTCGACGTATATCAGTCGTTCCTCGCTTCTCCGTTAGTTTATTCACATCCTCCTTTTTACTGGTAATAAAAAACGCAAATCCTTCAGTGTGGGCTGTTTATCTTTGCACATTAATTTTTAATATGCTGAAGGTTGGTGTTTTTGGTGTTGGTCATCTTGGAAAATTTCATCTTAACAACTGGAAAGACATCCAGGATGTAGAACTCGTTGGATTTTACGATCCCAATGATTCTGCAGCCCAGGAGGTAAGTGAAAAATACCAGCTTGCGCGATTTTTGGATCCGGGTGTATTGATGGATATCGTTGATGCAGTCGATATTGTTGCTCCCACTACGCATCACCATGAACTTTGCCGGCTGGCAATTCGCAAAGGCAAACACGTTTTCGTTGAAAAACCGCTTGCTAATACGATGGAGGAAGCAAGAGAACTGGTTAAACTCGCAAAAGAATCAAACCTGAAGTTCCAGGTTGGTCATGTTGAACGATTCAATCCTGCTTTTCTATCTATAAAAGATTTACAGTTGAGCCCAATGTTCATTGAGGTGCATCGACTTGCTGAATTCAACCCGCGGGGAACAGAGGTTAGTGTGATCCTTGATCTGATGATACACGACATTGATATCATTTTGAGCATCGTAAAAAGCGAGGTGAAAACGATATCCGCAAGTGGCGTCGCTGTGATGACGGATACCCCGGACATCGCAAACGTTCGAATCGAATTCAATAACGGTTGTGTTGCAAATCTAACTTCGAGCAGGATATCGATGAAGAAAATGCGGAAGATGCGGCTTTTTCAGAAGGATGCATATATTGGTATCGATTTCCTTGCTAAAAAATCAGAAATCATTAAGCTGAAAACACCGCAGGATGTCGACGTGTTTTCATTTGATCTCGAAACGCCGCACGGTACAAAAACAATTGCAATCGCACAACCAATAACGATAGAAGTGAATGCAATTAGAATGGAGCTTGAAAAGTTTCGGGATGCGATTGTGACGAACACACCGCCAGTGGTTAGTGAGGTGGATGGCTTCCGCGCGATGGACGTAGCTCATCAGATACTTCTTAAAATAAAAAACAACAGCGTCACTTCTTAGGATTACAAATGCCAACTTCCAAAAGCCTTCATAGCAAATGGTACCTGCTGAGCGATTATTTGGCTGCCGTGCTTGCATGGATGGTTCTGTATTTTACCCGTCGGTATTTACTTGAAGAAACGATCACACTGGAACGCGGCATTTATCTCAATAATCGTTTCTGGTGGGGAATTAGCTTGATACCACTCGCCTGGCTCATCTTCTATACCATCATTGGTTCTTACCGGTCCCTTTATGCGAAGTCCAGGCTCAACGAGTTTACACTCACATTCATAAGCAGCATCATTGGTTGCACCATTGTATTTTTTCTTATCGTCATTAACGATCCGCAACGCGAATACACCTACTATTACAAAGCCTTCTTTTGTTTTCTTGCAGCGCAATTTGTATTTACGTGGTTCGGCAGGTGGTTAATTCTTCGCAAAGTAAAACGTCAATTGGACTCAGGTGTTGTTCGATTTAACACCCTGCTGGTTGGCGGAAACCCTGTAGCGAAAAAAACTTTCCTCGAAACAGCAGAGGGCTTGAGCCGCGTAGGTTTTCATTATACAGGGTTTGTTTCCGGAACAAATCATGTTAACGGTATCCGTGAACATTTGCCGCATTTTGGCGAAATCGCGGACATCGAATCGATCGTCCGGGTGAAGAAGATCAAACTCGTCGTAATTGCGATGGAAAAAACAGAAAAAGACCAGGTTGAAAAGATCATCAATACATTAAGCGAACAGGATGTAGACATTAAGATCGTACCTAATACACTAGACATATTATCTGGTTCTGTAAAAACCAGCAACGTATTTGGTGCGGTGCTATCCGATATTCGAACTGGTTTGATGCCCGACTGGCAACAGAATATTAAACAAGTTATCGACGTCGTAATTGCCTTGCTTGGTTTGATCGTTCTTTCTCCATTATTCTTATATACCGCTATTAAGGTGCGCTTGTCGTCGACAGGTCCGATTATTTATTCTCAACCACGACTTGGCTACAAGGGACGAATTTTCAAAATTTATAAATTTCGGTCGATGGTTAGCGATGCCGAACCCGATGGGCCGCGACTCTCATCAGAAAAAGATCCACGCATCACCCCCTGGGGACGAACAATGCGCAAATGGCGATTGGATGAATTACCGCAACTATGGAATATTTTAAAAGGAGAAATGAGTTTGGTTGGCCCGAGACCCGAACGGCAATTTTATGTAGACCAGATCAGGCAGGCGACACCTTATTACAATTACCTGTTGAAAGTAAAGCCCGGCATCACTTCCTGGGGTATGGTCCAGTACGGGTATGCAGAAAATATTGACCAGATGATCGACCGAATGAAATTTGATCTGATCTATATTGAAAACATTTCTCTCGCGCTGGACCTGAAAATTATGATTCACACCTTGCGCATCGTGTTCATGGGGCAGGGACGGTAGCTGTTAAATTTCTTGATAATAATTCATCTGAGTAGGACTGCATCACAAAACGCATTACATTTCAAAATAGAATTCCAGGTATGTATAAATGGTTGTTCGTACTGTCAGTTTTCGTCAGCATTGACGGTATTTCTCAAACTAATTACTGGCAACAGGAAGTCAATTACCGCATTGACGTAACATTAAACGATCAGGCGCATTCGCTCCATGGCAATATCGCTGTCGATTATCTCAATCATTCACCAGATACACTTCATTATATCTGGTTTCATCTTTGGCCGAACGCTTACAAGAATGATAAAACCGCGCTTGCAAAACAATTAACGGCAGATCGCACCGGACGAAAATCCTTTCGCAACAAAGAAGCCGGATGGATCGATAGCCTGAATTTTGAGATTGATGGAAGGAAGGTAATTGTAGAACCGCATCCCGAACATATCGACGTGGTGAAATTATTATTGTCGGTTCCCCTATTGCCAGGATCGAAGACTCAAATCAAAACTCCTTTCGTTGTTAAATTACCAGAATACTTTTCAAGATCAGGTCATGACGGGCAGCAATATTTTATTTGTCAATGGTACCCGAAACCTGCGGTGTACGACAAAAAGGGCTGGCATCCGATGCCGTACCTCGATCAGGGTGAATTCTATAGTGAGTATGGCAGTTTCGATGTAACTATTTCGCTTCCGGCCGACTATGTTGTTGGCGCAACAGGGATTTTGCAAACCAGGAAAGAGTTTGACTTATATAAAACAATCGGCGCAGCCAATTACCGTGACCGGGAGGCGGGCCCCGTTCATCCGTACCAGGCCACTGCAACAGCTCAGTTGAAACGATTGAATTACACAGCTTCTAATGTTCATGATTTCGCATGGTTTGCCGATAAGGATTTTGTTATTCAATATGACACATTGTTATTGCCATCTGGAAAGATTACCGACGTCTTTTCATTTTACCAACCTAATGGAAATAAGGAATGGCGAAACAGCATCAGCTTTATTGAAGATGCTGTAACAAATTACTCCGCATGGCTGGGTGAGTATCCGTATCCGGCAGCGCAGGCCGTTGAAGGACCGAAGAACGCATCGAGTGGCGGCATGGAATATCCAATGATCACACTCATTACAAGTCCAGATGAAGGCAGAGAAGGTTTGGATGCAGTCATCACACACGAAGTTGGGCACAACTGGTTTTACGGCATACTCGGAACAAACGAACGCGACCACCCCTGGATGGATGAAGGACTGAATACATTTTATCAGTTCAGGTATGAAGCAACAAAATATCGAAGCAATGCGATCTTCGGCAAGGAAGTGCCAAATGAATTAAAAAGTCTTTCCGTTCCCGAATTCCTCGATCGGATTTTCGGTGCTCTAAACAACCTGCCCGCAAAAAAAGCGATCAATACTTCTTCTACCGCCTTTGCCAATAAAGATGAGTACGGGATCGTTGTATATATTAAGACGGCTGTGTGGCTTTATATCGTACAAAATTCGGTAGGTCAGCCTGCATTGGATAAGGCGATGCATAATTATTTCGACAAATGGAAGTTCAGACACCCGTATCCGGAAGATTTGAAGGCGGCTCTTGAAGAATCGATCGACACAAATCTCAACAACCTGTTCGAACTCCTCGATAAACAAGGAAACTTCAAATAAGAATCAATCTCTTATTTTTGAAAAAATATACCTGTTGAAAAAACTGCTCATCCTGTTTTTCATTGCGATCAATGTATCTGCTTATAGTCAACAGGATTACTGGCAGCAATCGCTCGACTACACGATTGATGTTTCGCTCAATGACCAGGAACATAGCCTGGACGGGTTTATGAAGTTGCGTTATAAAAACAACTCCCGCGATACACTTCACTTTATCTGGTTTCAATTATGGCCGAATGCATATAAAAATGATCGAACCGCTTTCAGTGAACAACTATTGCAAAATGGCCGTACTGATTTTTACTTCGCTGAAAGGGATGAACGGGGTTATATAAATCGCCTTGATTTCCGTTCCGGGAACAACGGCTTGAAAACGGAAGATCATCCATTGTATATTGATTTGGTAAAAGTAATGTTGGATGCGCCACTCGCTCCGGGCAAAGATGTGGAGATCACAACTCCTTTCCACGTAAAACTTCCTGCAAATTTTTCAAGGAGTGGCCATACCGGTCAATCATATCAAGCTACTCAATGGTATCCTAAACCTGCCGTGTACGACAAAACCGGATGGCACCCAATGCCTTACCTGGAATTGGGTGAGTTTTATGGAGAATTTGGGACGTACAATGTTCAGATCACTGTACCAGAAAACTATGTTGTTGCCGCTACGGGCGATCTACAAAATGAAAATGAAAAAAACTGGTTGCGGCAGAAAGGCACACCTCCTCCTCCACCGGTTAAGGTTAAAACATTTGGCGCACCGAAGAAAAAAACCCCTGTAACAAAATATGATGGCGAAATCAAATCGTCAGCACAAACAAAGACACTCCGATACATTCAAAATAATGTGCACGACTTCGCCTGGTTCGCCGATAAATATTTCGGCGTATTGTATGACACGATAAAATTAACATCGGGAAGAACTGTTGACGCATACAGCTTCTATTCACACGGACAATCAGAAATGTGGAGTAAGAGCATGCAAATGATTAAAGATGCTGTTCATTTTCGGTCTGCATTAATTGGCGAATATCCATACAATACTATCAGTGCCGTGCAAGCGAAGATTGGAGTTGAAGGCGGAATGGAATATCCAACAATTACAAGCATTTCAGCAATGCCTGATTTGAAAACGTTGGATATTGTTCTGCAACATGAGATTGGCCACAACTGGTTCTACGGGATACTGGCCAGTAATGAGCGCGATCATCCGTGGTTGGATGAAGGTGTTAACAGCTACTACGATGAACGTTATAAACAGTGGAAATACCACGGAAAAGACTGGCAGGAATCAACCGGGCCGTTTATCGCGAAACGGTTACCTGATGATGAAAACCTGCTTGCGATCAATATGCTCGCAACTTTGAAAAAAGATCAGCCGGTGATTACTTCCTCCCAGGATTTTACGGGAATAAATTATGCTCTGGTTGCTTACTCTAAAACGGCCAACTTATTAAAAAAGTTAGAGGATTCTATTGGCCGCGAAAAGTTTGATGCGATAATGCAGAACTATTACAGTCAATGGAAATTTAGACATCCGCAGCCCGCTGATTTCTTTGCGGCATTTGAAAAGAACAATGCAAAAGAGTTGGCAACATTTAAAGAAGACATCTCAACGACGGGCAATCTGTTTCCGGAAACCATTAAACGAAAAAAAGTTAAACCCGCATTTCTTTTCAATCTTCGGGATACTGATAAATACTCCTACATTAATTTCCTTCCTGCGATTGGACGGAATAAGTACGACGGCCTTATGCTTGGGTTATTGGTGCACAATTATAATTTACCACCGGATAGATTTCGTTTTGTTGCCGTCCCATTATTTGGATTTACAAGTAAACAAATAAACGGCACTGGTGGAGTCAATTATAATTGGTTTCCTGACAACAATTTTTATCGAATACAGGCTTCAGTTGGGTTTTCGAAATTTTCGACGATGTCCGGCACCGATAGTGTTGGATCTAAAATCTATGGCGGCTTCGTGAAATTTGCGCCCGCCTTGAAATTTGTATTTAAACCGCGATCCCTGCAGAGTTCGCGGGAATCGTGGATTGAATTGAAATCGTTCCTACTCAGGGAACGGGGTTTCAACTATGTACAGAAATTAAGCGACTCAAATTATTATCCCGAGAGAGCGGATTCAAAAAGTCGATATGTAAACCAATTAACTTTCAGTGTAACGGAATACCGAGCATTGTATCCTTACGATTTACAACTTCAGCTACAGCAGGGCGAAGGCTTTTTTCGTGCGTCAGCCACGGCGAATTATTTTCTTAATTACGGCGATGGTGGCGGAGCATCTGCCCGGTTTTTCGCCGCTAAATTTGGATACCTCGGAGAGAAAACGATCGAAAAAGAGTTTGAAACACAGGTCTACCAGCCAAAGCTAACCGCAGTCCGCGGTTATGAAGATTATACATACAGTAACCCCTTTGTTGGAAGAAATGAAAATGACGGATATCAAAGTCAACAAGTGATGATCCGCGATGGTGGGTTAAAGCTCAGGACTGATTTGTTCCAGGGTTTACAAGGTCGTAGCGATAATTGGATTGGAGCGATCAACCTGACCACAAGCATCCCAACTGCCATCTTACCGAAGCAAATTCCACTGAAACTTTTTCTGGATGTAGGAACCTATGCAGAATCGTGGGAGAAGCAATGGGAAGGAAATCGGTTCCTTTTCGTGGGTGGCTTGCAGTTATCGCTAATCCAGGGGCTTGTAAATATTTATGCACCGCTCGTCTATAGCAAAGAGTTCCGCGATAATTTGAAAACAGTGCCGGAAGAGAATAAATTTTTTCGGAAGATTTCTTTTAGCATCGACATTCACCGGTTTGATCTGCGCAAGTTTACAAAAAATAAATTTCCATTTTAGATGAAGGATGAAAGCATCCGATATCTTTTGCATAACGAAATTGATCTCGCGGCCTGGGACAAATGCATAGACAATGCATCAAATGGATTAGTTTATGGATATTCATTTTATCTCGACTTCATGTCACCAGGTTGGGATGGCTTAGTGCTGGGCAACTACGAGTACGTAATGCCGCTTACCTGGAAAAGCAAGTATGGTGTTTCCTATCTGTATCAACCACAATTTTCCGCATCACTTGGTGTATTCGGCACCGGGATCACCGACACCGTCGTTGCTGCATTCATCCAGGCAATTCCATCGAAGTTTAGGGTGATTGAAATCGATCTTAACCGTGAAAACAACCTGATAGCGATGGACACTGGGATGTTCGTTAGAACGAATTACATCCTTCCGTTGAACTGGAGCTATGTAGAAATTTCGCAGAAATATCGTGATAATATAAAACGGAACTGCAAGAAAGCGCGACAATTTAATTGCAGTTATCGTGAAGAGATTGATGTGGATGATGTAATCAAGTTATCTAAAAGCCAAATGCAGGCAATTTCAAATCTTACAGATAGCGACTACGATGAATTCAAAAAATTATTCGACTATTTGCTGGCTCGCGAACAAGCACTTGCTTGTGGAGTTTATACTTCGGAAAACGTATTGATTGCGTCGTGCGTTTATTTTTTCTCTCATGATCGCGCGTACTACATCCTGGTGGGCAATCATCCAAACAGTAAAGTAATGGGAGCTTCACATTTTTTGATCGATCAGTTTATTGAAAAACGTGCTGGCAGCAATCTTACACTTGATTTCGAAGGATCAGACGTTCGGAATCTTGCTTTTTTTTATGGAAGTTTCGGGGCAAGTACGGAAACATACCCGGCGTTACGTTTGAATCGAATTCCCTGGTACCTGCGTTGGTTAAAACGTAAAGCGATCAGGTAGTCCCGTTAGTAATACTATTTTTTCGATCAGCAAGAATTTTTTCGGCGAGCAGTAAATCTATCGGGCGAGTTACTTTTATATTGGTCGGCTCACCTTCCAAAAGTTGAATTCTCATTCCGGCTTTTTCAACAACACTTGCATCATCTGTGAATTGGTGATGATATTCTTGTCGATAAGCAACTTTCAAGATGTCAGAGGAAAACGTTTGTGGAGTTTGGATTATTTTGACACGCTCGCGATCAACAGCTTCATTGTGTTCGCCAGTAATTATCCGGATGCTGTCCGTTGCTGCAATAGCGGGCACCGCAGTTCCATGCTCACGTGCACATTCAAAACAGCGTTGGATCAGGTCGACCCCGATCAGGCAGCGAACAGCATCATGCACAAAGACAATCGCTGACGCCGGAACAGAGTGCAGTCCGTTTTGTACCGAATGAAAACGCGTTTCACCTCCTTCAGTTAACAGAACTCTTGCCGGATCGACTGACACCTCTGCCAGTTTAGTACCCACCTTAATAAAATTCGCAGGCAAAACAAGAATGACCTTCATATCGGGATAAGCAAGAAGAAAGGCGTCTATTGAATATACCAGCAATGGCTTGCCATGAATCTCAAGAAATTGCTTAGGGGTAACATTTCCCATTCGTTTGCCAGATCCTCCGGCCACTATGACAGCGTATTTATTTGAAGTTGAAATCATAATGTCCACCACAGATATTCCGGAAATGTATTTGTTTAACAGAAATTGTTTGAACGTTCGAGAACCTTCGCCCCTTCATAAGTGTTTTCAGATAGATTAATCATTGCTTTTCTTCACCATCAAAAAATTCCCGTTCGATTTCTTCCATCTGCACAATGTCCCATGCCTCGCTTTCACTGGGCGTTACATTCATGACCTCGAGCATCTCCTGGTTGTCAAGCCACTTTTCCACTTTAGGCTGCAAACAACAGACAACAAAGGAAGCCATTTGCTCGTAGAATGATTGTTGAAGGGTGACAAGACTGGCCGCAAAGGTCTCATCAACTTGTGCGACATGTTGCAGATTAAGAACGATATTTTTTACAGGAGTTTGTAGAAAAGGGATTAAACATTTTTCCATGTCTGCTGTCATATTTGCAGCGAGAATTGATTCTTTGATGGTTATGACATGGAATTTTTCTCTGGTATCAATTTTGACCTCCATAGATACTATTAGATGTTAACAGCCGTTAAGAAATTGGCCGTCGGACATCTCAAAAATATTCGTTATTATTGTATCAAACACAATTAATTATAAAAAATGGATAACAATTTTTCAGCCCAGGTAAAGGAGATTATCTCGTTTAGCAGGGAAGAAGCTTTGAGGCTGGGAAATGATTTTATCGGTACCGAGCATTTGCTGTTAGGATTGATTCGTGAAGGAGAGAACACTGCGGTGCGCATTCTTAAAAGTTTTAATGTGGATTTGTATGAATTGCGTAAAGAAGTGGAACTTGCAGTAAAAGATAAAACTGGTAAAAACATTGCCAACATCAACAGCTTGCCCCTAACCAAGCAAGCCGAAAAGGTCATTCGGGTTACGGTACTTGAAGCAAAGGCGCTGAAGAGCCCTACTGTAGAAACGGAGCATCTCATGCTCTCGATCTTAAAGAATAAGGAAAACGTAGCTACTCAAATCTTAAATCAATTCGACGTGGATTACGATCTTTTTAGAAATGAACTTGGTGTCGTAAAAAGCAACGATGTTCGAAGTGAATACACGGATGAGAATGATGACGACTTTGACGAAGAAAAAAAATACTCTCAATCTAAATCTCGTTCTGCCGGTAATGCAAAAAGTAAAACTCCCGTTCTTGATAATTTCGGTCGTGATATCACTCGTCTCGCTGAGAGTGGTGCGTTAGATCCAATCGTTGGTCGTGAAGAAGAAATTGAACGCGTATCACAAATACTTTCGCGTCGTAAAAAGAACAATCCAATTTTAATAGGTGAACCTGGCGTTGGTAAAACTGCAATTGTAGAAGGGCTGGCTCTTCGTATTGTGCAACGTAAAGTTTCCCGTGTATTGTTCGACAAGCGTGTTATTTCGCTTGATCTTGCCGCACTCGTTGCGGGTACTAAATATCGTGGACAGTTTGAAGAACGAATGAAAGCGATCATGAACGAACTCGAAAAGAACAGGGATGTAATCTTGTTCATCGATGAAATTCATACAATCGTTGGTGCGGGTGGTGCTAGTGGCTCACTTGATGCCTCGAACATTTTCAAGCCCGCTCTTGCACGCGGCGAACTTCAATGTATCGGTGCTTCAACACTTGATGAGTACCGCATGTACATTGAAAAAGACGGTGCACTCGATCGTCGTTTCCAAAAGGTTTTGATTGATCCGCCAAGTGTGGATGAAACAATTCAGATCCTTACAAACATCCAATCAAAATACGAAGACTATCATAACGTATCCTATTCTGTAGAAGCAATCGATGCTTGTGTGAAATTGAGCGATCGTTATATAACAGATCGTCTGTTACCAGACAAAGCCATTGACGTAATGGATGAAGTCGGTGCACGCGTTCACTTGAAAAACATCAACGTTCCAAAAGAGATACTTGATCTTGAAAAGAAGATTGAAGATGTGAAAGGCGAAAAGAACAAGGTTGTAAAAAGCCAGAAGTTTGAAGAAGCCGCGTCTCTTCGCGATACTGAAAAACGTTTGCAGGAAGAACTTGAAGCTGCCAAAGCGAAATGGGAAGAAGAAAGCAAACACAAGCGTTACCCGATTGATGAGGAAGCAATTGCTGAAGTAGTGAGTATGATGACCGGCATACCTGTTAAACGCATGGTGCAGGCAGAAACGGAAAAGTTGAGGAAGATGGCCGACGATATGCGTGAGATGGTTGTTGGGCAGGATGAAGCGATAAGCAAAGTGGTGAAAGCTATTCAACGTAACCGCGTTGGTTTGAAAGATCCAAAGAAACCTATCGGTACATTTATTTTCCTTGGACCTACCGGTGTTGGTAAAACTGAATTAGCACGTGCATTAGCCCGTTATATGTTCGATTCTGAAGATTCACTCATTCGTATTGACATGAGTGAATACATGGAGAAATTTACTGTGAGCCGGCTAGTTGGTGCTCCTCCGGGATATGTTGGGTATGAAGAAGGCGGTCAGTTAACTGAAAAAGTCAGACGCAAACCATATTCCGTTATCCTCCTCGATGAAATTGAAAAAGCGCATCCGGATATTTACAATATTCTGTTGCAGGTTTTGGATGATGGTCAACTTACAGATGGCCTCGGACGCAAAGTAGATTTCAAAAACACTACCATCATAATGACTTCTAACATCGGCGCACGCCAGTTGAAAGATTTCGGTGACGGTGTTGGATTTGCAACTGCATCGCGGACAGCCAGCAGCGAAGAAAATAATAAAGCCGTTATCGAAAAGGCGTTGAAGAAAACGTTTTCACCAGAGTTCCTTAACAGGATCGACGATGTTATCATCTTCAATTCACTTACCAAGGATCATATCTTCCGTATCATTGATATTCTCATGAAGGGTGTAATGAAACGCCTGATTGCGCTCGGGTTTTCACTTGAATTGACTGAAGAAGCTAAAAACTTCATCGCTGAAAAAGGATACGACGCACAGTTTGGTGCACGTCCACTTCATCGCGCCATTCAGAAATACCTGGAAGATCCGCTTGCAGAAGAAATTCTCAACCTCCATATCAAGCAAGGTGATACAATGATTGCCGATCTTGATAAAGAAAATGGAAAGCTGAATTTCACGCTTAAAGCGCCAACCAAAGAAAAGTCACAAGCGAAATAATAAAAATGAAAAGCTCTATAAAACCCCGCAACACGCGGGGTTTTTTGTTGGGCTTAATAGCAACAAGGGCAAATGAAAAATTCTTTTCATTTAGTTCATCATTTGGTTCTTCCCTCAATTCCTCCCATTATTGCAACAATGAATAAGATCATCATTACAATTGATGGCTGGTCGTCATGCGGTAAAAGCACGCTTGCCAAACAACTTTCCCGTGAGTTAGGCTATGTGTATATCGACAGTGGCGCGATGTATCGTGCAATCACTCTTTACTTTCTACGAAATCATATTGATTGGACGGCAAGCGAAGAGGTTATGAATGCATTGCAGAATATTCGGCTGGAGTTTGTGTCGAATCACAAAACAGGTCAAACAGAAATGCATTTGAATGGCGAGAATGTGGAGTATGTAATTCGGGATTTGGTTGTCGCGGAAAAGGTGAGCGACATAGCAGCCATCAAAGACGTCCGCACTTTTGCAGTTGCCCAACAACAGGAAATGGGAACAAAAAAAGGAATCGTGATGGACGGCCGTGATATTGGAACCGTTGTTTTCCCGAATGCAGCATTGAAAATTTTTATGACTGCTGACAACGGCATCCGGGTGCAACGCCGCTTCAAAGAACTCTACGAAAAAAATCCCAATATCACAATCGACGAAGTAAAGAATAATCTTGAGCTCCGCGATTATATCGATTCTCACCGCGAGGTCAGCCCACTGCGCCAGGCAGACGATGCAATTGTTCTTGATAATACCTCACTCAGCGAAAAGGATCAATTGGGGATGGCATTAGGCTGGGCAAAGGCGAAGATCAATCCAACCGAAAATCAATAGCGCTCACCCGCTGGAGTTTGATGCAGTCAACCACAACAGTTCTGTTGTTCCAAACATCAATGATGGTTTATATGCTAAGGCTTCGTTCGATCGCCGGCATTAATCCCCACTTCCGAACAGAAATCTCACTATCAACACATTACTAACAATCTTTTAAGAAATAATAAATGTGCCTTCCCGTTTTAGGCACACATTTGAGTACATTTACAACACTAAAAAATACCGGATGAATTGGTTTTTTCTCCAGATTACAAATCCCGCGAACACAGTTGCTGATTCATTGAGGCAGGCTGGCAGTAACCCTGCAGCGCCACCCGCCACAATGAATGTGATGGAAATGCTTACCAGCGGCGGACCGATCATGATCCCGCTGGCATTGCTGTTGGTCGTGGCGATTTTCTTCTTTTTTGAGAGATTGATAGCCATTCGGAAGGCGAGTAATATTGATCCTAATTTTATGAATATTATCCGCGATAATATTCTTACCGGAAATGTTGCCGCTGCGCGTTCACTCGCAAAGAATACTTCAAACCCCGTTGCCAAGATGATTGATAAAGGTCTTCAACGTATCGGGAAACCGATTGATGCAATCGAGAAGAGCATGGAGAATGTAGGGAAATTGGAGATTTATAAGATGGAGCGAAATTTATCAGTTCTATCATTGATCTATGGCATTGCGCCAATGTTTGGATTTCTTGGTACGATCATCGGTATGCTTCAATTGTTCTATAACATTAATTCTTCTGGTGAATTTACGCCCGCGCAGATTGCAGGCGGTATATATACCAAGATGATTACCTCCGCTTCGGGTTTGATCATTGGCTTGTTAGCATATGTTGGTGCTAATTTCCTGAATGCTCAAATTGACAAAACGGTAAACAAGATGGAAGTGGCGAGTGCCGAGTTCATTGACATTCTGCAGGAACCAACCAGATAATATCAATTACAAAAGGCAAAAACGTGAATTTAAGAAAACGACTAAAAGGAAATCAGGAGCTGCATGCAGGAGCGTTGAACGACATCCTGTTTATCCTGCTTTTCTTCTTCCTCATCGTTTCGACGTTGGCAAATCCAAACGTTATTAAGCTATCGACTCCAAAAGCAAAAAGCGATACGAAAGCAAAACAAACTGTCATTGTAAACATCAAAATGACCGGCGAATATATAATTAATGGTAAGTCCATTGCCCTTGAGCAAATGAGAGATTTTATTCAGCCGTATATCATGAAGGATTCTTTGCAGGCAACAATTGCAATTAATGCAGACAAAACAGTACCGCTCGACAACGTAGTAGCAGTGATGCGAATTGCGCGCGATCTTGGGGCACGTACAACTTTACTGGTCGACAATAAAGTGCAATAAGAAAAGTTTGTCATTTCTCAACTTTTTGCACGCGGATCATCCGTTCCTTTCCTTGCATGTCATTCCTTAATTCCACATTTTGCCAACCAAGTTCGCCCAATAGTTGAACGATCTCGTTCGCACTGCCTTCGTGAATTTCAAAATAGATAGATCCTTCTTCAGTAAGATTGGTTTTTGCAAAGTCTGCGATTGCGCGATAAAAAATTAATGCATCATCGTCAGGTACAAATAATGCGATCGAGGGCTCAAATTCAACAACGTTTCTATTCATCGACGCCCTACCCTTCTGTGGGATATATGGCGGATTACTCACAATAACATCTATGTGTGGCAGTGCGCTTGCAGCGCCCGATGCCAGGATATCGGCCAGGATAAAATTCACAGGCAGTTGATAGGTGTTGGCGTTTCGCGCAGCAACTTCGATCGCTTTTTGGCTGATATCGCAAGCAAAAATTGCTGATGAGGGCATTGCCGACTGTAACGCTAACGCAATACAACCGCTGCCCGTTCCGATGTCGAGTATCCTGGTTGATTGAACGCCTGACCCTACTCGTTTGAGATCCCTGATGATCCAATCGACGAGTTCTTCTGTCTCGGGCCGTGGAATGAGGACGGACTCATCAACAAATAATCTCAGGTTCGCAAACCAGCATTCCCTCAGTACATATTGGACAGGTCGATGCATTAGTAACTCGCTGGTGATCTGTTCAAGCCATGCTATTTGAGGTTTGGTAAGAGGAAGCGTTTTATTGATGATTTGGTCAATTCTTTTCCACCCTGTCATACTTTCTATAACCATCGCAGCAATTGCCTCTGCCTCGGACGGCTCATGTATATCATACAATTGAACTTTCAGTTGCTGTTGTGCCTGGTGGATGGTCATCCGCAAACTTACTACGCTCTCTTCAGAGATAACAAGCGGCGCGTCAAATCTTCTATATTTGCCGCGAAACGGTATTACTTGACGCACGATGAACAATACATGCATCGGTGCCTGCAACTGGCAGCACTTGGACTTGGCCCGACTGCGCCGAATCCTTTAGTTGGAGCCGTGCTTGTTCATCAAGGAAGTATAATTGGCGAGGGATATCACAAACAATATGGCCATGCACATGCAGAAGTAAATTGTATCGATTCGGTACCATCACACGAACAACAATTCATTCCACACTCAACATTGTATGTAAACCTCGAGCCATGCGCACACGTTGGAAAAACGCCGCCATGTGCTGATTTTATAATTGCCAAAGGAATTAAAGAAGTTGTTATTGCAAACCTGGACCCCTTCATCAAAGTAGATGGTAAAGGAATTGAAAAATTGCAAGCTGCGGGAGTTCTTGTGCGAACTGGAATCCTTGAGCATGAGGCATCAATACTAAATAAACGATTCCTCTGTTTTCATACAAAACATCGGCCGTATATCATTCTTAAATGGGCTCAATCGGCGAACGGATTTATAAGTGGTCCACAAGGTGACCCGCTGAAAATAAGCAACGAGATCAGTGATCGGTTTGTTCATCGGTGGCGTAGTGAAGAAGCCGCTATTTTAGTTGGAACAAATACGGCAGCGATTGATAACCCAAATTTGACAAATCGCCTGTGGACAGGAAATTCGCCGGTAAGAGTTGTACTGGATAAAAACCTGCGCTTGGCGCAAACGCTCAATCTTTTTCATGGCGGGCGAACAGTTGTGCTAAATTTTCTCAAATCGGAATTAGTAGGGTCGGCTGAATTTGTGATCATAAATGAACAGGTTGGTTTGCCATCTGCAATTTGCGAGGCACTGTCAGCACTCTCTATACAAAGCGTACTGGTAGAAGGCGGGACTCAACTACTCAACTCATTTATCGATAGTGGAATTTGGGATGAAGCAAGAGTGATTGTCAATAAAAAAATGGTAATCGACGATGGAATTAAAGCACCGCATTTATTCAATGCATCAAAGACAGATGCAACTGAAGAAGGTTCAGATTTAATTTCAACATATATACCAATCTTATAAAACAGCAGCTTTGATTTTTTTAATTGGCAGTATAATTTTAACCTCCTATCTCGTTCTCTCTTTCAAACTCGTCGACCGTTTGAAGTTGAATATTCTTCAAGTGATCGTGTTCAATTACATCACGTGCGTGATTACAGGTTCCATCTTCAATGGGAAATTTCCATTGGGAAATTCAGTTATCAATTCACCTTGGATAATTTGGGCTTTAGTCATGGGCGCATTTTTCATCTTACTTTTTAATGTGGTGGGTTTGACGACAAAATATATGGGTGTTGCGGTGGCCTCTGTAGCCTACAAACTTTCACTGATCATTCCTTTTTTGTTCTCCGTTTTCTTTTACAGCGAGCCCGTAACTGGTTTGAAAATTACTGGTATTGTACTTGCCCTTGTTGCAGTATTTCTTACTTGTTGGAAACCTTCTTCTGGAGAAAACCAACCAAAGAAATCGCTCGCGACTGCACTACTTCCACTCATATTGTTCGTCGGAAGCGGCTTGCTTGATACAATGATTAAATATGTAGAAGCAACATTTCTCAATGAATCAAACAAAAACGATTACCTGGTAACAGCCTTTTCGGTCGCGGCGCTTATAGGAATTGTTTGGGTGGGTGTTCAATTTGCAACAGGCAAACAGCGTTTTTCATGGAAAGCTTTGGCATTGGGAATCAGCATCGGTATTCCTAATTATTTTTCGATTTGGTTTTTAGTACGGGCGTTAAAAGAATATTCGGAAAGCAGTTCAGTAGTGATCCCCGTCAATAATATGGGTATTGTTTTATTCAGCACTGTCATTGCGTGGATTGTTTTCAAAGAAAAGCTTTCCGCGATGAACTGGTCCGGCGTTTTTTTATCACTTGTAGCAATAGCATTAATCGCATACGGTTAGCAGATGAATGATTCATTTTATTTTACAATAGCCGCACCCGGCAACGCTGAGTTCAAAGAACGCGGAAGCAAATTCCTGGCGTATTCGTTTCCTATAATGAGTACCAGCGATTTTAAACTTTCGCTCGACCTGGTTAAGAAAGAACATTCCAAAGCAACGCATCATTGCTTTGGGTACCGACTTGGCCTCGACGGCAATAGCTTCCGCGTGAGCGATGATGGAGAACCGTCGGGAACTGCCGGCAAACCGATACTGGGGCAGATTGATAGCAAGCAGTTAACAAATACGTTGATAATTGTAGTTCGATATTTTGGGGGAACCCTACTGGGAGTGCCGGGTTTGATCAATGCCTACAAAAATTCCGCTGCATTGGTTTTGCAAACCACAACCATCATACAGAAGTCAGTTGAAATAATATACTCTCTTCAATTCGATTATACAACAATGAATGATGTAATGAATATCATCAAACAGCAACAGGTTACCATCATTGAAAAAGAATTAAATCTTTTTTGTCGGCTTGTAATCGGAATACCGAAGAACCGGCTCGATGAAACGGTATATCATCTCAATGAAATTCGCGGTGTTGAACTAGTCAAGCAGTAATTTTTATTGAAAGCGACTGCTTACGGTCAGGTCCTTGCTACCGGCGGTATACTTATAAAAACCTTCCCCTGATTTTACACCCAGGTAACCCGCGGTAACCATATTGGTTAATAAAGGACAAGGCGCATATTTTGGATTCCCAAATCCATCGTGCAATACATTCAGGATCGAGTAACAAACATCGAGGCCAATGAAGTCTGCCAACTGAAGAGGTCCCATTGGATGGGCCATTCCTAATTTCATTACTGTATCAATTGCATTAACGTCAGCCACACCTTCATACAAAGTATAAATCGCTTCATTGATCATCGGCATCAATATCCTGTTCGCGATAAATCCGGGATAATCATTCACGATGCAGGGTATTTTCCCAAGCTTCACACTTAGGGCTGCAACCAGGTCGGAAACATTTTTACTGGTTGCATATCCATTAATGATTTCGACGAGCTTCATCACAGGAACGGGGTTCATAAAGTGCATGCCGATCACCTGCGAAGGTCTCTTGGTCACCGCTGCAATTTTTGTTATTGATATAGATGAAGTATTGGTAGCAAGAATCGCATCCGGTGCTGCAAATTCATCCAGTTTGCGGAAGATGTCCAGTTTCAATTGAACATTCTCGGTTGCAGCCTCAACTACAAGTTCACAAGCACTAACGCCTGTCGCGATATCGCTTATTGGCTCAATCAGGGCCAGGGTCGTGTTTTTTTTCTCTTCTGTGATGGTCTGTTTGGCAAGTTGCCGATCCAAATTCTTTGTAATGGTTTGCAATGCTCTTTCTAACTGCGCAGCATTGACGTCGACGAGCTTGACGTTGAAGCCACTTTGCGCAAATACATGAGCAATTCCGTTACCCATTGTACCGGCACCGATCACCGCGACATTCTTAATTTCCATATAGTTTATTTTAATAACTTCTTAGAAGATCGCAATTTCTGACGTGCCATCACTTTTTCTATAGGCTCTGTACATACCGGCACTATTGAACTGCAGGGAACAATTTCCTAGTGAATCAATCCCAATCATCCCACCGTCTCCGTCCATTGGCTTCAGTTTGTTCATAACGACTTCATGCATGGCATCGTTCAACGTCATACCACGGTATTCCATCAATGCGCTCACATCGTAGGCTGCAACTGTGCGTAAAAAGACCTCACCATTGCCCGTACACGAAATTGCGCAGGTACTATTTTTTGCATAGGTCCCGGATCCAATTACCGGTGTATCTCCAATGCGTCCAAATTTTTTGTTGGTCATTCCACCGGTACTTGTTGCCGCTGCAAGATTTCCGGACGCATCAAGAGCCACGGCGCCGACCGTGCCAAATTTCTTATCATCCGGTGTATCATGATCAAGATGAAATGTATCACTTCCTTTCACTTTTTGCCATTGGTCATATCGAAAGTCAGAATAAAAATAATCATCCGGCATCATCTCGAATCCCTGTTGCCGCGCGAAATCTATCGCACCTTCACCACCTAAAAATACGTGACCGCTGTGCATCATCACCTGGTGGGCAAGCTGGATAGGATTCTTTACACTCCTCACCGCCCCGACTGCGCCCGCACCCAGATTGCCTCCATCCATGATCGATGCGTCCATTTCATGTGTACCTGTATTGGTGAATACGGATCCTTTGCCTGCGTTAAAAAGTTCATTATTCTCGAGTTCGGTAACGGCTGCTAATACTGCATCTATGGCGCTACCACCGTTCTTAAGAATGGAATAACCAACTTCTAATGACTGCTTAAGGCCAGCTCGGTATAGATTTTCTTTATCGGCTGTCATATGCTTTTTCAGGATGGTGCCTGCTCCGCCGTGAATGGCAAGGGAAAATGTTTGCATATGCGTAGTAGCGGGTATTTGATGTGCGCCGAAATTAGGTAATTTGTTATCGAATCGTTCCCCTAACCCCACGAACTATGTTGAAAAAGCGACTCTCTCCCTCCGAGCTTCTATTGATTGCCGTAAACCTTATTCCGGTTTGGGGCGTCTGGTTTGAAGGATGGGATCCGCGAGAGGTTTTCTTCGTTTACTGCCTTGAAACAGTAATTATTGGGCTCTTCACACTCGTTCGATTTGCGATAGCCGGCAGCGTTAAAAAAACGGACGTATGGAATAAGACAGAGACCACAGTAACAAAAATGCCCACGCTATTTTTCATGGTCTTTTTCCTAATTCATTATGGATTTTTCGTTGCGGTGCAGTTAACTATCTTTCTCGAAGTCTCGGGTGCAGAACGAAGCTTTGGTATTTCAAACCCATGGCAATTCGTTACTAACTTTACTACCTATCTCAGCAAACCGAACCAGTGGTTGCTGCTTGCTTTCGTGATCAGCTACGGCTTCGTAATGATTAAAGATTTTCTCTGGACGGGCGCATACAAAACGACGCCTCTGAATGTAATTATGTTTGAACCCTATGGTAGAATCTTTGTACAACAATTTACAGTAATTGTCGGGAGCATGTTTCTCGGGTTTGGTGCCGGAAAAGCCTTTATCACCATTTTTGTATTATTCAAACTTCTTGTAGATGTGCTGATTGATTATCGAAGAATAATTTCAATCGCGGCAAGAAAACAAGCACTAGCGGAGAGTCGGAAGCAATAATTTACACTCCTCCAACAATCTTGTTTTGTTGATGGCTACAGTGCCAACGTCTTCGCAAACCAAGCCGCCCGCGATGTTTGCAACCTCAGCCATTAGTTGAACGTTCCTGGTTGCGGCATAGAGAACCGAAGCCACTGCAATAACCGTATCACCGGCACCAGAAACATCTGCAATATTTCGAAGATGTGATGGAATTAATTGCGCATCGGACTTATCCTGATAAAAAACACCTTTCTCTGAAAGGGTAATGAAAGAAATTTGATGATGAATTTTCTGCTGTAACTGATGATGGATTTCTTGTAGCGTAGGAAGATCTACATCATTGATCAGCAAATTCAACCCGTCTTTGACCTCCGTAAGATTTGGTTTAAAGATGTCCACCCCAGTATATGAAAAAAAGTTCTTTCGTTTTGGATCGACAGTTGTAATAACGTTTGCCTGCTTGCAGAGTTCGATCACTTTTGTGATAATGTTCTCGGTCAACACTCCTTTGTTATAATCCTCAAAAATGATAACGTTTGGTTTCTCACGGGAAACATATTCACCTACACTTTGAAGAAGTGCCTCTTCATCTTCAGCCTGGAGATCCGACGTAATCTCAGCATCCAACCGCATCATTTGTTGATTTCTGCTGATGATACGGGATTTGTTAGTGGTTATTCGCTTATCGCTTCTTGCGAGGTAGCGATCGTCAATATTATTTTCGCGAAACAATCGAGTGAGCAGATTTCCTTCGTCATCGTTTCCGATTACAGATAGAACGGTCGCTTTAGTTCCCAATGCGGCGAGGTTTAACGCAACGTTTCCTGCTCCGCCAATTCGGTGATCCTTTTTGTACAAAGCCACGATTGGTACAGGAGCTTCAGGTGAAATTCTGTCAACTCTTCCCCACCAATACGTATCAAGCATCACATCACCAATTACTCCAACCTTTAAGGATGAAAAATCAGCAAACAGTTGATCCAGGTTCAACGACATAGAAATTAAGATGATTTTTTGTTAGACACCGCAATATAATAAAGCGGAATGCCTGCCAGTACAATCCCAAGGCCAATGCCAGCATAGAGCGGTTTCATTTTTATCAGGAATACGCAAAACGTTAGCGCCATGATAATATAAATGATTGGCAAGACCGGATAACCAAAAGCTTTATAAGGACGTTCAATATCAGGACGCTTCCTGCGCAGCACGAAAATTCCGATAATCGTAACTGCATAAAACAATACTGCTACAAACGCAATCATGTCGAGCAGGTTACCGTAGCTTCCGCTAAGGCATAACAAACATGCAACAGCGCATTGCATCCATAACGCCACTTCTGGTACTGCATTTTTATTAAGTGTTCCGGCTTTGCGAAAAAACAGGCCGTCTTTTGCCATTGTATAATATACTCGAGCTCCTGCTAATATCAACCCATTATTACATCCAAACGTTGAAACCATAATCATTACCGCAATCACAATGGCACCGCTGGATCCGAATAGTGAATTAGAAACAGCAACTGCCACTCGGTCTCCTTCCGGAAAAGCAATCGATCCTGCAGGATCTTTCAGTGGCAGAACGTGGAGATACATCAGGTTTGCGGAAACGTAAATGATTGTGACAACGAGCGTCCCGATAAAAAGACTGAGGCCAACATTCCTTTTAGGGTTTTTTATTTCACCTGCAATGAATGTTACATTATTCCAGGAGTCGCTACTAAAAATAGATCCAGTCATAGCGGCCGCGATGGCGCCCACCAATACTAAACCGCTAATGGGTTCCCAATTGGTTGTTGAATCCGGTATCAGTCGTGCTGAATTCCAGGCATCTACCCAATTGACTTCCCAAAAGCTCGATTTTGCAAGCAAGAATCCAAGGATGATCAATCCAAATAAAGACAGAAGTTTGGCTGACGTGAACGTGGTTTGAATAATCTTTCCCCCTTTAATCCCTTTTGTATTGGTGTAAGTAAGAAAAATAATCAATGCGATCCCGAGTAGTTGTGCTGCGGATATTTTAAACTGCCAGCCATCCGCCGAGGCGGACCCCAAACTGAATAGGACATTACCCTCACCCACAGATGGAATTAGATAGGCAGTAAAACGGCTAAACGCCACTGCTACCGCAGCAATAGTTGCGGTTTGAATAACAGCAAAAAAACTCCAGCCATATAAAAATCCGGCTAATGGATTGAATGCTTCTTTCAGATAAACATATTGGCCACCAGCCTTCGGATACATTGCACTCAATTCGCCATAACTGACTGCTGCGGTAATTGTCATGAACCCGGTTATCAGCCAAACAACAACGAGCCAACCTGCACTTCCAACGTTTCGGGTTATATCTGCACTAACAATAAATATTCCAGACCCAATCATCGAGCCGGCAACGAGCATAATACCATCGACAAGACCAAGTGATGGTTTGAAAGCAGTAGTTTGTTCAGCCATAATCAGTTAATTATAGCGGAAGATAAGGAATGTGTGTGATTATTTTAAACGCCATGATGCTTGAGCTACATCATAAAATCCCGGTCAGGTTTATTCTTTTTTCTTGACAGGATATTCCTGATTGAGACCATCCACAATTTCACGTGTCACGTCGTACGCACTGTCTTTGTAGTACATAAATTCTCCAGGGCGATATGATAAGATGAAAGAGTAGCCCTTTTGCTGATTGTATTTTTTGAGATAGACTTCAACCTTTTTCTGAAGGTCAGTTATTTTGTCCATCTGGAACGTCTTCAGCTTTTGATCAAGCTCCATTTCTTTTTGCTGAAATCGTTGCGTCAATTCGGCCAGCTCCCGCTGAGCTGCCTCACCTTCTGCCTGCGTCATCGCTGGAGCACGTTCTTGGAGTTCACGCAAGCGCCGCTGATTGCGGTTGTTTAAATCCGTTAGTTCATTTTTGAAACCTGATTCTTTAGACTTGATATCTTCTTCTGCCTCTTTGAAGCTCTTGAAATTTTTCTGTAATGAGTCGATGTCGAAGTAAGCAATCTTAACACCCGTGCTATCTTTTTTACCCGTTGTACCCCGAGTAATACGCTGATCTACCTTTTCTGAATGAGAAAAATGTAAATAATACAGGATGCCAGTTCCAACCAATGCTACAATACTCAATACAGTAGAGATCTGCTTCATCAACACGTTTTGCGCAAGATAAAGGCTAAAGCCGAAAACAATTGTTAAAAAAATTAACAGCGCAATGCCTTGCTTGCTATGAAAATTTTTAAAAAAAAGGCAGGGAGAAGTCTCCCTGCCCGTATACTAATACTTACTAGTTTACTCTTCTTCGTCGAACGCCATTGCCTCTCTTGAAGTCTGGAGCAATTCATATTCTTCCTTGCTTCCAACGATCATGTTTTCAAAGTCACGCAAGCCGGTACCAGCCGGGATTGGATGACCTGTGATAACATTCTCTTTCAAGCCGAGCATCTCATCAGTTTTACCCTGGATAGCGGCACTGCTCAATACCTTGGTAGTTTCCTGGAATGATGCGGCAGAGATCCAGCTTTGAGTACCTAACGAAGCTTTGGTGATACCTAACAACACCGGTTGTGACGTTGCAGGATTAGCATCGCGGAATTCAACTGTCTTCTTATCGTTCCGGCGGAGAAGTGAATTCTCTTCACGGATTTCACGAAGACTTGCAATCTGACCAGCTCTCATTTTTGTACTCTCACCAGATTCAGTAATGACTTTCTTATCAAAAATCCAGTCATTCTCTTCGTTGAAGTCCAAACGATCTTCGAGATCTTCCTCGAGGAAGCGAGTATCTCCCGGATCTTTGATCTCAACCTTCTTCATCATCTGGCGAACGATCACCTCGATGTGTTTGTCGTTGATTTTTACACCCTGCAAACGATATACTTCCTGGATTTCATTCACCACGTACTCCTGTACTGCGAATGGTCCTTTAATAGAAAGAATATCCGCCGGAGAAATCTGACCATCTGAAAGTGGTGCACCAGCTTTTATAAAGTCGCCATCCTGAACGAGGATCTGACGTGACAATGGAACAAGATATTTTTTCACTACACCGTCTCTCGCTTCAACAACGATTTCGCGGTTACCACGTTTGATAGCGCCGAATCCAACAACACCATCGATTTCGCAAACGATAGCAGGATTGCCCGGATTACGTGCTTCGAACAATTCTGTAACACGCGGAAGACCTCCCGTGATATCACGCTGCATGCGAAGCGTACGTGGAATCTTTACAAGAACCTGGCCTGCTCTCACATCTTCTCCTTCATCTGCACTGATGTGTGATCCAACCGGAAGGTTGTACTGCTTCACATCCTTGCTGCCTTCAACAATAAGCGTCGGGATCTTGTTTTTATCTTTTGTTTCGATAACTACTTTCTCTCTGTGACCGGTTTGCTCATCTGCTTCCTCACGGTAGGTGATACCTTCGATTACTGCATCGAATTTAATCTGACCTGCGATCTCAGCAACGATAACGTTGTTAAATGGATCCCATGTACAAATGATATCTCCCTTCTTGATTTGCTGACCGTCTTTCACAAACAACGTAGCACCGTAAGGCACGTTATTGGTGATTAACATCCGATCGTTTTTAACGTCGATGATACGAACCTCACCCGTACGTCCGATAACCACCTGGATTTTTGTTCCTTCGTGATTTTCCGTCGTAACTGAGCGTAATCCATCGAACTGGATCGTACCGTCAAATTTCGCAACGAGTGAAGACTCAACTGAAGCTGATCCTGCAACACCACCCACGTGGAAAGTACGAAGGGTAAGCTGTGTTCCTGGTTCACCAATTGATTGAGCTGCGATGATACCGGTAGCGTCGCCTTTCTGTGCGAGGTTACCCGTTGCCAGGTTTTTACCATAACACTTCACGCAAACACCGCGCTTGCTTTCGCAAGTCAGTACCGAACGAATTTCAACAATTTCGATCGCTGCTTCTTCTATATACTTACCAACATCTTCATTGATCTGATCACCTGCTGTAACAATTAGCTCGTCAGTAGTTGGGTGATAGATATTATGGAGTGATGTACGACCGATGATACGATCATACAATGGTTCAACAATCTCTTCATTATCTTTCAGAGCGCTGGTAGCGATACCACGCAGCGTTCCGCAATCTTCTTCTGTAATAACAACGTCCTGCGCAACGTCAACCAAACGACGAGTAAGGTAACCGGCATCGGCTGTTTTAAGTGCCGTATCAGCAAGACCTTTACGAGCACCGTGCGTAGAGATGAAATAATCCAATACGTTCAATCCGCCTTTAAAATTCGACAGGATCGGGTTTTCGATAATCTCACTTCCGCTTGATCCGGATTTTCTTGGTTTCGCCATCAATCCCCGGATACCGCAAAGCTGTTTGATCTGTTGTTTACTACCACGCGCACCGGAATCAAGCATCATGAAAACAGAATTGAATCCCTGTTTATCGATTGCGAGTTCGCGGATAAGCGTTTCAGTGATACGAGTATCAACACGGCTCCAGATATCAACAATCTGGTTATAACGCTCGTTGTTCGTAATCAGACCCATGTTGTAGTTTTCCCACACTTCGTCAACCTCTACTTTCGCATTCTCAAGTACTTGTTCTTTAATAGAAGGAATGATAAGGTCATTGATATTAAAAGACAACCCACCCTGGAATGCTGTGCGGAATCCAAGCTGCTTGATGTCATCAAGGAACTTAGCAGTCTTTGGAACGTTCGTGATTTTGATGATATCACCGATGATCTCACGAAGGTTTTTCTTTGTGAGCAAGGCATTGATGAAACCAACTTCTTTAGGAACGAACTGGTTAAAGATTACGCGACCAACTGTTGTGTCCAGTAACACTTTAGACATTTCGCCTTTATCACTACGAATAATGGTTTTGACTTTAATCCATGAATGGAGGTCAACCTTGCCTTCGTTATGTGCGATTAAAACTTCATCTGCACTGTAGAATGCTTTGCCTTCGCCACGCATTGTTTCGGTGTCAGTAGATTTTTTACCCTTGGTGATATAATACAGACCGAGTACCATGTCCTGAGAAGGAAGGGTGATCGGTGCACCGTTTTGCGGGTTAAGAATGTTATGTGAAGAAAGCATCAGCAACTGTGCTTCAAGTACCGCCGCATTGCTGAGTGGTACGTGAACCGCCATCTGGTCACCATCAAAGTCAGCGTTGAACGCCGTGGTAACAAGTGGGTGAAGTTGAATTGCTTTTCCTTCGATCAATTTTGGTTGAAAGGCCTGGATCGATAAACGGTGAAGTGTTGGAGCACGGTTTAACATGATCGGGTGTCCTTTCAGAATATTTTCAAGGATATCCCAGACCACTGCTTCTTTTCTATCGACCAGTTTACGTGCAGATTTAACTGTTTTCACAATGCCTCTTTCGATAAGCTTGCGAATGATAAATGGCTTGAACAATTCTGCCGCCATATCTTTTGGAAGACCGCACTCGTGGAGTTTGAGTTCTGGTCCAACAACGATTACAGAACGACCTGAGTAATCAACCCTTTTACCGAGAAGGTTTTGACGGAAACGACCTTGCTTTCCTTTCAATACATCACTTAATGATTTCAATGCGCGTCCACCTTCTGCTTTAACAGCATTCGATTTACGGCTATTGTCAAACAAGCTATCAATAGCTTCCTGGAGCATCCTTTTTTCGTTACGAAGGATAACCTCGGGCGCTTTGATTTCGAGCAATCGCTTCAAACGATTGTTACGAATGATAACCCGACGATAAAGGTCATTCAAATCGGATGAGGCGAAACGACCACCATCCAATGGAACAAGTGGGCGCAATTCTGGTGGAATCACCGGAATATATTGCATAACCATCCACTCAGGACGGTTTGTTATTCTTGTATTCGCTTCGCGAAATGATTCAACAACACTCAAACGTTTAAGCGCATCCGCTTTCCGTTGTTGTGATGTTTCAGTAGCGGCAGCGTTACGAAGGCTGAATGACAATGAATCAAGATCAATGCGCTGAAGCATGTCATGCACTGCTTCTGCACCCATCTTGGCGATGAATTTTTGCGGGTCATCGTCAGGAAGGTATTGGTTGTCCTTTGGCAAGGTGTCGAGCATTTCGAGGTATTCTTCTTCGGTAAGAAGATCACCCGGCTTCAACCCTTCCTTAATACCAGCCTGGATAACTACAAAACGTTCATAGTATACAATCGTTTCGAGTTTCTTAGAACTGACACCAAGGAGATAACCAATTTTATTTGGGAGACTTTTGAAATACCAGATATGTACAACCGGAACAACCAGTTTGATATGACCCATCCGCTCGCGACGAACTTTCTTTTCTGTTACTTCAACACCGCAACGATCGCACACGATTCCCTTGTAACGGATACGTTTGTACTTTCCGCAAGCACACTCGTAATCCTTTACTGGTCCGAAAATACGTTCGCAGAATAAACCATCTCTTTCTGGTTTATACGTACGGTAGTTGATTGTTTCCGGCTTCAACACTTCGCCATAGCTACGTTCCAGGATCGAATCAGGAGAAGCAAGGCCAATGGTGATCTTCGAAAAAGCGGCCCTTGGACGATTGTCTTTTTTAATAGCCATATTTATTTATACTTTTTAGCTACCAGCTCAAGCAGTTACTCTCACTGGTAATTTTACAACTTTTGATTAATCATTGCTGAAGGCAAGCCTTCAACAATACTTATTCGAATTTCAGATCAAGACCCAAACCTCTCAACTCATGCACTAACACGTTGAATGATTCTGGAATTCCTGGTCTCGGAATGTTGTCACCTTTTACGATTGCTTCATAAGTCTTCGCACGACCAATGATATCATCCGATTTAAGGGTAAGCAATTCCTGAAGGATATTCGACGCGCCATATGCTTCAAGTGCCCAAACTTCCATCTCACCAAAACGTTGACCTCCGAACTGAGCTTTACCACCCAACGGTTGTTGTGTAATAAGACTATATGGCCCGATCGAACGGGCATGCATTTTATCATCCACCATGTGGTGAAGTTTGATCATGTAGATCACCCCTACCGTAGCTTTCTGGTGGAATCGTTCGCCAGTTTCTCCATCATACAAATAAGTATGACCGAAGCTTGGCAAACCTGCCTGATCGATATGATTAGCTATTTCTTCAACTGTTGCTCCGTCGAAGATTGGCGTTGCGAAACGCAGACCGAGTTTCGTTCCTGCCCAACCGAGAACTGTTTCATAAATCTGACCCAGGTTCATACGGCTTGGTACACCAAGTGGGTTAAGAACGATATCTACCGGAGTTCCATCTTCAAGGAACGGCATATCTTCCGCACGAACAATTTTTGCAACAATACCCTTGTTCCCGTGACGGCCTGCCATCTTATCTCCCACTTTCAGCTTACGCTTCACTGCGAGATAAACTTTTGCGAGTTTCAATACACCTGCTGGCAATTCATCACCAATCGAAATATTGAATTTCTCTCTTTTATATCGACCTAATTCTTCGTTATACTTGATACTGAAGTTGTGAAGAAGGGTATTGATTTGATCATCAATCTTAGCTTCACTCGTCCAACCAAGTGGGTTAACGTTGAGGTAATCGATACTTGCGAGGTTCTTGGCATTGAATTTTGCTCCTTTACCAATTTGAACTTCACCGAAATTATTATTAACGCCTGAAGATGTTTTCTCTCTCAACAGTGTTTGAAGCTTGCTCAGCAACAATTCTTTCAGGTCTTCTTCATTCTTCTCGTGCACTTTTTCAAGTTTCTCGAGAGATGCTTTTTCACGAATTTTTGCGTTCTTATCTTTCTTCGCACGTTGGAATAATTTCTTTCCGATTACTACACCTTCAACTCCGTTTGGTGCTTTCAGGGACGCATCTTTTGCATCACCGGCTTTATCACCGAAGATTGCACGAAGAAGTTTCTCTTCCGGTGTTGGATCGCTTTCACCTTTTGGTGTGATCTTACCGATAAGAATATCTCCCTCTTTGATTGAAGCGCCGAGACGAATGATACCATGCTCATCCAAATCTTTAGTAGCTTCTTCGCTGACGTTTGGAATATCCGGAGTCAGTTCTTCCTCACCGAGTTTAGTATCACGAACTTCCAATTCATATTCAGAAATATGGATAGAGGTAAAAAGATCTTCGCGAACTACTTTCTCGTTGATTACAATCGCATCTTCAAAGTTGTATCCCTTCCATGGCATGAATGCCACTTTCAGATTGCGGCCCAGCGCAAGCTCACCACCTTGAACAGCGTATCCTTCTGTTAGGAAATCTCCCTTCCGTACGCGCTGACCTTTTTTAACGGCCGGCTTCTGGTTGATGGATGTTTCCTGGTTTGTTTTAATGAATTTGGTCAGTCGATAAATCCGAAGATCTTCTTCGAAACTTACCAGGCGGTCAGCTTCTGTACGATCGTAACGAACATGGATCTCACTTCCGTCAACGTATTCGATCTGGCCTTCGCCTTCAGAAAGAATTTGAACACGTGCATCACGCGCTGCTTTTCCTTCAAGCCCGGTACCTACAACTGGAACTTCCGGACGGATAAGAGGCACTGCCTGACGCTGCATGTTCGATCCCATCAACGCACGGTTAGCATCATCATGTTCGAGGAACGGAATCAACGAAGCACTCAATCCAACAATCTGGTTTGGCGCTACGTCCATATATTCAACTTCGTGCTTCTCGAGAATCGGGAAGTCACCTGTTTGACGCGACTCAATTTTATCTTCTACGAATTCACCTTTCTCATTCAATTGAGCAGATGCCTGTGCGATTCGCGCGGTATCTTCTTCTTCTGCACTCAGGAAGGTCAGTCTTTTGAGATCAACTTTACCGTTATCAGCTTTATGATATGGAGTTTCAATGAAGCCCATTTCATTAATCTTCGCGTGAACGCAAAGAGTGGAGATAAGACCAATGTTCGGACCTTCCGGTGTTTCGATTGTACATAGACGACCGTAGTGCGAATAGTGTACGTCACGAACCTCGAAACCTGCACGTTCACGACTCAAACCGCCGGGTCCGAGTGCGGAGATACGACGCTTGTGCGTGATCTCACTCAGTGGATTTGTTTGATCGAGGAACTGCGAAAGCTGTGATGTTCCGAAGAATGAATTAATAACGGAAGAAAGTGTACGAGCGTTAATAAGATCAACTGGAGTGAAGACCTCATTATCGCGAACGTTCATTCTCTCACGGATCGTTCTAGCCATACGTGCAAGACCAACACCGAACTGCGCATACAATTGTTCTCCAACTGTACGAACACGACGGTTGCTGAGGTGATCGATATCATCGATCTCCGCTTTGCCGTTTGTAAGACGAACCAGGTATTTAATGATTTCAATGATATCCTCTTTGGTCAGGGTTTTCTGATCAAGAGGTGCAGTGATATTTAATTTGCGGTTGATTTTATAGCGACCAACTTCTCCGAGATCGTAGCGTTTATCACTGAAGAACAATTTGTCGATAATACCACGAGCTGTTTCATTATCCGGAGCATCTGCGCCGCGAAGCTGACGGTAGATATGTTGTACCGCTTCAAGTTCGCTGTTTGATGTATCCTTATTAAGGGTGTTATAGATGATTGCAAAATCACCACCAACATCATCTTTTTGGATGAACACACTTTCAACGCCCATGTCGACGACCATTTCGATAGCTTCTTCATCGAGGATTGAATCGCGCTCGAGAACAACTTCGTTTCTTTCAATGCTCACAACTTCACCTGTGTCCTCATCAACGAAATCTTCTACCCAACTTCTTAGTACGCGCGCCGCGAGACGACGTCCCAGATATTTATTGAGTGCTTTCTTATCACCTTTCACTTCGTCGGCCATTCCGAAAAGTTCAAGGATATCTTTATCGGTTTCGTATCCGATAGAACGCAACAATGTAGTTACCGGGAATTTCTTCTTACGGTCGATATACGCATACATGACATTATTAATGTCTGTAGCGAATTCCATCCATGCACCTTTAAAAGGAATTACACGAGCCGAATAGATCTTAGTTCCGTTCGGGTGAATGGACTGACCAAAGAATACACCGGGTGAACGATGTAACTGTGATACAACAACGCGTTCTGCACCGTTAATAACGAATGTGCCGCGAGGCGTCATGTAAGGAATATTTCCGAGGAATACATCCTGCACGATTGTTTCGAAATCGATATGCTCTTCGTCATTACAACTTAAACGCAATTTTGCTTT
>JACMLR010000134.1 GCA_014379515.1 Chitinophagaceae bacterium | reverse complement strand
TCAATGCTGCAGAGGTTGAACGTATCGAACGAATTCTTTCGGCTGATGACATGCAGGGTCGCCGAACATTTACTCCCGGTATAGACAAAGCAGCGGCTTTTATTGCTGAGGAATTTAAAAAGGCAGGACTCAAACCAGTAAATGGTGATTCCTACTACCAGGAAATACAAATGGTTCGAACCAAATTGACGAGCCTTACCGGAGATGTTAATGGAGCACCACTCAATGCGCAAAATGTTGTTGTGCTTTCGCAAAAACCTGATCTGACAGTCAACCAGGGATCAGGATACCAAAAAATCGTAATTGGGAAAGATCAGAAACTTTTCGAAGTACTGACTCCCTTGATGAGTAGTAATAAAAACTATTTCGTTGTTGTTGATACGTCACAAAGCCGAATGTTTGGAAGCCTCAAACGTGCGCGTCCGCAGGCAATGGTGAACGAAACAAATATTGTATTGATTCTTGCCAACGAGGAGCCATCAACATTCAATGTGAATTTGAAACAGGAAGTAACAGAACTTAAGCTGCGCAATGTAGTTGGTACACTTCCAGGAAAGAAACGAAAAGACGAGACTGTAATTTTTTCTGGTCACTATGATCATCTTGGTATTGGTAAAGCAAATGCTGAAGGTGATTCGATCTTTAACGGTGCGAATGACGATGCTGCCGGCACAACTGCTACGATCATGTTGGCGCATTATTTTTCAAAGAAGAAAGACAACGAACGCACACTTGTTTTTGCAGCATTTACAGCAGAAGAAGTTGGCGGATATGGTGCACAACACTTTTCAAAACAATTCCCGCCCGATAAAGTAATGGCGATGTTCAATATTGAAATGATTGGCACTGAAAGCAAATGGGGAACAAACTCAGCCTTCATTACTGGTTATGAGAGAAGCGATATGGGTAAAATTCTTGAGAAGAATCTTGCCGGATCTAAATTCACTTTTTATCCGGATCCGTATGTGAAGCAAAATCTTTTTTATCGATCTGATAATGCAACGCTGGCAAGATTGGGAGTACCTGCGCATACGATTTCAACATCTCGGATGGAAGCGGATACAACTGCTCACAATAAAACAATCGATAAATATTACCACACCCAGGACGACGAGATTGAAACACTTGATATGAAAAATATGGCAGAGATCATTAAAGCAATCGCCATTAGTTCTGCAACAATTATTTCAGGTAAAGACACACCAACGCGGGTAGATAAAACGAAACTTAATTAGGATCCTAAAATTTGAGAAGCACTTTCGTCATCTCTGTACGAATTTCCTCTGTACAGAGATGGCCAATGCTTCCTTCGTGTGTGTGATTTAATTGCTTTTTATAATCAAATCGAAAATCTCCTTTGTCGATTTCGTTCCCCACCTGCTGATACGCTTCTCTAAAAGGAATTCCTTTGTTGACCAACTCGTTAACTGCTTCCACACTAAACACGTAACGGTATTTTTCATCATCAAGAATGTTATCATTAACTGATAAGTTAGTAAGCATGAGTTGCATCAGCTGCAAACACGCCTTCAACTCTTCAATAGCTGGGAAAAGTATTTCCTTGGTTAGTTGCAGATCGCGATGGTAACCTGAGGGAAGATTATTGATAAGCAATGTCAGTTCATTCGGTACCGATTGAAGTCGATTGCATTTCGCTCGAATGAGCTCGAACACATCTGGATTTTTTTTATGAGGCATGATACTGCTACCAGTCGTCAACTCATTCGGAAAAGAAATGAACGCAAAATTTTGATTCAGGTAAAGACAGCAATCCATCGATAATCTGGACAAGGTAGAAGCGATGGAACTAAATGCGACTGAACATACCCGTTCCGTTTTCCCCCGTGACATCTGTGCATACACGCTGTTCCAGTTGAGCGTACGAAATTCAAGTAGTTCGGTTGTATATTTCCGATCAAGTGGAAATGAAGAGCCGTAGCCAGCGCCACTCCCCAATGGATTTTTATTTGCCACCTGGTAAGCGGATGCTAATAATTCCAGGTCATCAACAAGACTTTCCGCATAGGCACCCAACCATAAACCAACTGACGAGGGCATTGCAATTTGCAAGTGTGTATACCCTGGAATTAATTTATCCTTGAACTTTTCGCTTTGAGATTGAAGTAATGTAAACAGGTTGTTGACTTCGTCTTTTATAGCCAGTACTTCATGTTTGAGATAGAATTTGATATCGACAGCAACCTGGTCGTTGCGACTACGACCGCTATGTATTTTTTTCCCGGCATCCCCAATTTGTTGGGTCAATAACCATTCAACTTGTGAGTGAATATCTTCCATACTATCATCAAGCTTGAAGCCCGGTTCTTGAACAGTTGCAAGAATTTTTTCAAGACCATCAACAGCAAGATTTGCTTCTTCCTTCGTCATGAGGCCAACGTCTCCAAGCATTTTTACATGGGCAATTGAACCAAGTACATCGTATTTCGCGAGCAACAAATCGAATTCTTTGTCGCGGCCAACTGTGAATGCTTCAATAATCTGCGAGACAGAAGTACTTTCCTTTTGCCACAGTTTCATAAAAGTTGATTTAAAAGTTCGACGTAGAGTTGAATGCCACCCGATATTTCATCTAAATAGATGAACTCGTCTGCCGTATGACTTCTGGCGCTATCTCCTGGTCCCATCTTGAGGGTTTGAAAAGGCATAAGCGCTTTGTCGGATGTTGTCGGTGAGCCGTAATAAGTTCGGCCGAGGTGCAGCCCAGCTTTTACCAATGGATGGTCCAGCTGAATAGCACTTGATCTGAGTCGTGTGCTTCTTGGTTGGATCTCGCTTTCGATGGAAGACTTAATCTCATCAAGAATTTCTTCGAACGTATAGAGTTCATTGACGCGGCAGTCCACAACAAATCGACATTGAGCAGGTACTACATTGTGCGCTTTGTTTTCTGTTTCAATTACGGTGACGCTCATTTTCACCGGGCCAAGTAAGGGCGAAACCTTTGGAAATTCAAAATTCCGAATCCAGTCGATATCCTTGATTGCTTTATAAAGAGCACTCTCGCCTTCGTTTCGCGCAGCGTGTCCAGCTTTACCCGTTGCAACAGCATCCAGAACCATCAACCCTTTTTCGGCTACAGCCATTTGCATTTGTGTTGGTTCACCAACGATTCCGCAATCGATTTCACCAAGTCTGCTGATTAACGATTCAATTCCGTTATGCCCGGAAATTTCCTCCTCGGCCGTCGCTGCAAAGACAAGATTATATTTTAGATCGGTACGATGATAATAGTAAACGAAAACTGCCATTAGGGAGACGAGGCAACCTCCTGCATCATTACTTCCAAGTCCATACAACTTTCCATCATTGATTATTGCGGAAAATGGGTCGAGTGTATATCCTTTGTTCGGTTTTACCGTATCGTGATGTGAATTAAGTAAAATTGTTTTTTTTGAAGGATCAAAATGAAGATTCTGTGCCCAGATGTTGTTCAGATGTGTTTTTGTACGAACGCCATGGGATTCAAGAAAACGATCAATCAGGTCTGCGGTATTTTCTTCTTCCTTACTAAAAGAAGGGGTTGTAATCAATTGCTTCAATAAGCCAATCGCGTCAGCAATAAGTATGTCGATTGAGTTACTCATTGATAATTGTTGTTCCTGAGCTATTTGATAACAAGCGATTCAAGTTTTCAGCTTTACCAATTATTACTTTTGAAACCCCATTGTTCAACGCCTCAAATGCATTGTCAAGCTTGGGGATCATCCCTGCATATATTTTCTGATCACGCTTTAATTGTTCGTAAGTCTTTTTGTCGAGCACAGGAATTACAGAATTGTCGTCGGATGTATCGATTAATACCCCAGCTTTCTCGAAAGAATAGATCAGTTCAACTTCATAAGATCTACTTAATGCTTTTGCAATTTCCTGTGCAATCGTGTCTGCATTTGTATTTAACATCTGGCCCTGTTGATCGTGGGTGAGAGGAGCAACAATTGGAACGAAACCAATCTCAAGCAATTTTTTCCAGGAATCAACCGGGATAAGATCAGGAATCACGTCACCCACAAAACCATAATCAACCAGTTTAATTGGGCGTTTGCTTGCAGGTAAAAGATTGGCGTCGGCACCGGTTAATCCTATTGCATTACAACCGATCGATTGTAATTCTGCAACAATTTTCTTGTTGATTAATCCGCCGTATACCATCGTTACAAGATCAATCGTGTCGGCGTCAGTGATTCGGCGGCCATCGATATATTTTGATTGAATACCCAATGAATCACCGATACGCGTGGCAATTTTACCACCACCGTGAATCAGGATTTTTTTTGAAGGCGATTCTGCAAATTCTTTAAGGAAGGCAGAAAGAACTGACGCTTCGTCGACGATGTTGCCACCAATTTTTATGACAGTCAGTTTTTCCAAAATGGTTATTTTGATTGAAGAATCCTCGATAGTATTGCCTGTGCCGCCCAAACACGATTGCTCGCTTGTTGAGTAACAACACTGTTCGGGCCATCAAGAATTTCATCGCTTAATTCAACGTTACGGCGTACAGGAAGACAATGCATCACTTTTGCATTGTTTGTATTCTCAAGTTTATCGGAAGTGAGCATCCACTCCGGATCGTTACAATAGATTCTTCCGTAGTCAGTGTAAGTACTCCAGTTCTTAACATAGATAAAATCGGCACCTTCGAGTGCTTCTTCCTGGTTTTGCGTAATCGTTGCGCCTTTTGTGAATTTTTCATCCAATTCATAATCTTCAGGATGAGTGATTACGAAATCCGCTTTACCCCAATGATTAATCCATTGCGAAAAACTATTAGCAACACATTGTGGCAATGGCTTTACATGTGGCGCCCATGTTAGAACAATCTTTGGTTTCCGATTTAATTTTTCCGGAAGACATTCGTTTATCGTAATGATATCTGTAAGGCTTTGTAATGGATGAAGTGTTGAACTTTCTAAGCTCACCACGGGTACACCGGCGTACTTGATAAACTGGTTGATAAAAAGTTCGCTGTAATCGTCTTCTTTATTTTTGAGGGAAGGGAAGGTTCGGATCCCTAAAATGTCGAAATATTTTCCGAGTATCGGCGCGGCGTCTTTCACATGTTCAACCGTAGTACCACTCATGATCGCTTCGTCTTCAAATTCAAATGCCCAGCCTTCCTGGCTAACGTTGAAAACAATTGCTTCCATCCCAAGGTTTTGAGCCGCGATTTGTGTGCTCAATCTTGTGCGCATGCTGGGATTTAGAAACAGGCAGCCCATGCGCTTGCCCGAACCAAGCGTTTTATCTTTTAACGGGTTTGCTTTGTACGCGAGGGCAGCTTGCGTTAGCGCGTCGATATTTCCAGCATCCGTAACAGAGATAAATTGTTTCATTTGTAGCGCCACTATTTAAATGAGGAAAAGTTTATCAGATCGATTATTCAACGCTTACTCCCGTCAGGATGGCAGCGATTTCTTCTTTTACAGCTTCAATAAAGTGTTCTGCATCTCTTTTTCTAAGAGCAAGTGAAGGCAATAAGCGAATGACGTTTGGCTTTGCTTCACCGGTAAAGATCTTTTGTTTCCAAAGGAGATTTTTTTTCAAATCCTTTAATTCTTCAGGAACATCGAAACCAATCATCAGTCCACGACCACGAACATTTTGCAATTCGGGGATTGCCTTTAATTGTTCCTTCAAATAATGACCAGTCGTAACTGCGTTGCCTAATAGTTTTTCAGATTCGATTACTTCCAGTACTGCAAGTGCAGCGGCACACGCGAGATGATTGCCACCAAACGTTGTACCTAGTTGAAAATGTTTCGCCTTAATATGCGGGGCAATGAGAATGCCTGCAACAGGAAAACCATTTCCCATTCCCTTGGCCATTGTATAAATGTCGGCATTTACACCAGCAAAATCGTGACTGAAAAACTTTCCACTTCTTCCGTAACCGCATTGAACGCTGTCGGCGATATACACCGCTCCATATTCGTCACAAAGAGCGCGAATTTTTTGCAGGAAGGAATTTTCCGCAACATTTATTCCCCCTACGCCCTGGATTCCTTCAATAATCACAGAAGAAATTTCCTTTCCGGTTTTTCGAAAACACTCGGTAAGTGCAGCCTCATCATTGAACGGAAGAAAAATTACATTGTCGGTTTCGTTAACAGGAGCGCTATAACTTTTATTATCAGTCACGGCAACTGCGAGCGACGTTCTGCCGTGAAACGATTTGCTAAAAGCAATAATTTTCTTTCGCCCATTATGAAACGATGCGAGCTTTAATGCATTTTCCGCTGCTTCAGCACCGCTATTGATCAAAAAAAGTTGATAATCGGGTTTGCCTGAAAATTGCCCCAGTTTTTCTGCCAATTGATGTTGCAATGGAATTTTAACGGAGTTCGAGTAGAAGGCAATTTTTTCGAGTTGTTCCTCGATTCGTTTAACCCAGTGCGGATGAGTATGGCCGATACTAATCACCGCGTGTCCGCCATAAAGGTCAAGATACTGTTCCCCTTTTTCATCCCAAACATAAGAGCCCTTGGCTTTTACTATTGCGATGTCATTAATAGGATAAACGTCAAATAAGCTCATGATTGATTTTTTCTATTGATATAAAAGTCGATCGGATATAGACTACTACAGTTAAAAATAATTGGCTTTCAATTTTAATCCAGCTGTCTCTTCAAACCCAAACATTAAATTCATATTCTGAACCGCCTGACCGCTGGCGCCTTTTAAAAGATTGTCTGCTACGGAATGAACTACCAGCATCGAGCCAGTCTGTTCCAATTGAATCAGGCATTTATTTGTATTGACAACCTGCTTCAACGCAATTGGTTCTTTGCTGATATGTGTAAACGGATGGTCATCATAAAAGCGAAAAAACAACTCTTCAATTTCTGACAAACTTTTTTTCGTTTCTATTTGAGAGCTAATAAAAATGCCGCGGGTAAAATCACCGCGCCACGGTACAAAACTTATCTGTGCATTTTCAAGTTTCTTATCTGATAAATCCGGAAAACTATCCTGTAGTTGGTGTAGGCTTTGATGAATCTCGCCGAGGTGCTGGTGTGTAAGCGTTTTGTATGCCTGGATATTATTGGACCGCCAGCTGAAGTGCGATGTCGTTGATAATGACTGACCAGCACCGGTACTGCCCGTGATACCTGTGGTATAAACCCGATTGAGAAGCCCGGCTTGTGCTAATGGTAGTAATCCCAGTTGAATCGTGGTCGCAAAACAACCTGGGTTTGCAACGGTATCCGATTTTTTGATCAGTTCACGGTTTAACTCCGGTAAACCATACACAAATTTTCGCCCGCCGTCAGATGAATCAGCAGATAACCTGAAATCATTCGCGAGGTCGATTATTTTTATTGACGATGGAATCTGATGCTCTGAAACAAATCGTTTTGACTCGCCATGTCCGAAGCAAAGAAATAGTGCATCAAGCGAGTCAAAATTCAATTCCGGTCCATCGAACTTTAGATCGGTTTCGCCGACTAGGTCGCCATGAACATCTGACAATAGTTTACCCGCATTGCTTTTGCTATGCACCAACTTCAATTCAACGTTTGGGTGATTGAGCAGAAGTCGGATCAATTCACCACCGGTATAACCCGCCGCGCCAATGATTCCTATGTTTATCTTTTCCGACATATTATAATCTGCAATTCATCCGGCATTTAATCATTTGATTCCTGCACTGCGTTCCAAATGGATGTTTGGTTTCCAAAGATTTTACTGAATCCCCGTACATCCTGGCCTGTAAAGCCCGTATTCATTTCACCGTACTTCCCAAACTTGCTACTCATAAGATCAAATGGCGATTCGATCCCAGTAACCTGGAAACGATACGGCATCAGCTGAACAAAGACCTTACCAGTAACATTTTGCTGGCTGTTTTTGAGAAAGGCTTCAATATCTCGCATCACTGGATCGAGTATCTGTCCTTCATGCAACCAGTTGCCATAAAATTGTGCAAGCTGATCTTTCCATTGAAGTTGCCACTTGGTCAAAACATGTTTTTCAAGTGCATGATGCGCTTTCAGGATTACCATCGGCGCAGCCGCTTCAAACCCAACACGTCCTTTTATACCAATGATAGTATCACCAACATGAATATCGCGACCCACTCCAAAAGGACCGGCAATCGTTTGCAAATATTGAATCGCTAAAGAAGGATGCTCAAAAGATTTTCCGTCTACTTCAATCAATTGACCGCGTTCGAAGTCCAATACAACTTCCTCGCTATCTGATTTTGTTACCTGTGTCGGCCATGCTTCTTCTGGCAACATACCTTTACTGTTCAGCGTTTCGCGACCACCAACACTCGTTCCCCATAATCCTTTATTGATTGAATAAACAGCTTTCGCGAAATTCATATCAACACCCTTGCTTTTCAGGTAATCAATCTCCTGCTCCCTGCTCAATTGTAAATCGCGAATTGGAGTAACGATTTCTACGCCGGGAATCATGATATGAAAAATCATATCGAACCGAACCTGGTCGTTCCCCGCGCCCGTACTGCCATGCGCAACCGCAGTTGCACCAAGTTTTTTAACGTGCTCGGCAATATGCAAAGCCTGGCTGAGTCGCTCGGCGGAAACACTAAGCGGATAGGTATTATTTTTTAAACAGTTTCCGAAAATGAGGTACTTAATGATGCGGTCGTAATATCCTTTCACCGCATCCACTGTCGTATGGGTTTTCACGCCAAGCTTGTATGCGTGCGCTTCAATTTTTTCTAATTCTTCATTGTTAAATCCACCGGTATTGACGATTACACTATGGACTTCATAGCCACAATCTTCGGTAAGATATTTTACACAATAGGTGGTGTCGAGGCCACCGCTAAATCCGAGGACAATTTTTTGACCTTTCTTCGAAACAGGAGGAGAAGAAACTGTGCTCATTATTTCTATAGATTAAAAAAGTAATGGAACAATGATTTTGGCTTCGATGCGCCGCTTGAACCAGTCTCATTCTCATTTTTAGAAGAAGGGGACTTCAAAAATGGTTTCAGCAGTTTCCATTTTTTGAATCGAAGTAAACGCTCGAAGATATTTTTATTCTCTTCGAAGAATTGTTTCGTCTCTTCCGGCTCATAATGATCTTTTGGATCATAAAGCATGGCTGTACACATACAGTTTTTTCTGTCTTTGCTCATCAATATTTCATAATTGACGCAACTTTTACAACCTGCCCAAAATGCTTCATCCTGGGTAAGTTCACTGTAGGTGACTGGTTCGTATCCTAACTCGCTATTAATTTTCATAACGGCGAGACCTGTTGTTAGTCCAAACACTTTGGAATCAGGATAAGTCTTGCGACTGAGTTCGAATATCTTCTTCTTGATTGCTTTTGCGAGTCCTGATTTTCGAAATATGGGAGCAACGATCAGTCCTGAGTTAGCGACGTATTCACCGTGCCCCCAGGTTTCTATATAGCAGAACCCGGCCCAAATGCCATCCTGGTTAAAAGCGATGACTGATTTGCCTTCAGACATTTTCGACTGAATATATTCTGGTGTTCGTTTGGCAATTCCCGTTCCTCGTGCTTGAGCAGATGCCGCCATTTCATCGCAGATTATCTGCGCGAAGCCGAGATGGCTATCGTCAGCTACGACGATTTGAAAACTTTGTTGCTGGTTTTCCATTGCAATGATAGAGTTGTGTGTGAAAAGATCGTGGAGACCACGAATGAGACACGTCCGCCTTTGCGGATGGCATAGCTCCGATACCTGAAAGGACACTATGATGGATTGGTATCAACGTCGCACCACAACGGGAATAGGGCGACTGATAAAAACTGTACGGAGTACAGGAAAAACCCCACGCAGTATAGTAATTGCGGCTTGCGCAACTACATCAGCGAATATGACGGTGAGATTTTTTTGCATTTACTGTAGAATAATCTGTGGCTTAAAAGTTTAACTGCACAAAAGAAAACATTTTTTTTAATAATGTGCTTGTTTTTATGCTAAAATTTGCCCGAGTGAGTATTTATTTTAGAAACGGTTGTTAGCATCTGAATAACACCGAAGATGCGTGAGAGTGAATGCGATGTTTTTTTACCGTGAATTTGTATGATCTACCATTGGGAAGTGATTGCATTACGAGGCCATTCTTT
>JACMLR010000133.1 GCA_014379515.1 Chitinophagaceae bacterium | reverse complement strand
TATGATAACTTTTTTTGCACCATAGTGAGTCACTTCTTCCTTCACGAGATAATGATCCGAATCATATTCAGTCAGGTGAGAATCTTTTGCAACTCCTTCGCGCCCTCTCCAAATCTCTAAATTTACAGGCTCCCATTGTTTTGTTTTTGCAGATCGATAGGCCGCGTCAAGCACGCAGTTCACAACATATCCATCATAGAATGTTTCTTTCGGATCCTTACCGGATTCCATTGAATTAAACATATCCATGAACATATGATTGTATCCAAGCTCATTCAGTTCATCACCTACCGGGAACAGCCAACCGCTATTGCTCTCTGCCTTCTCCGCAATATAATCACCACCCTTGCCGGTAGTAAACATCTCAAATCCAGTTCTCAAAAAACTATTAATCCAAATCGTTCCTTCGGTGCCCATAACCTCATCTCTCAGGTCAAGTCCACCACGGAATGTCCAGCTAACTTCAAACTGGCCAATTGCGCCATTTTCATATTTCACCAAACCAATAGCATGGTCTTCTGCGTCAATCGGTTTTACCTGCGTATCTGCCCAACACATCACTTCAACAGGTCTGATATCCTTACCAATATAACTCCTGGTAATTTCCACGCAGTGACAACCAAGATCAAGTATACATCCACCGCCGGCTTGTTCAATATCCCAAAACCAATCGCTGTGCGGGCCAGGATGGGTTTCTCGTGATTTCGCCCAAAGAATACGTCCCAGTGCGCCATTCTTTACACTTTCATGCGCCTTAATAAATTTGGGCGTGTAAACAAGGTCTTCGAGGTAACCATTGAAAATGCCGGCCTTTTCCACCGCTTCCAACATTCGTTTTGCTTCCGCACCATTTCTACCCAACGGTTTTGTTGTTATCACTGCCTTGTTGTGTTTACAACATAGGAGCACAGCTTGTTCGTGCAAATTGTTTGGTAGTGAAATACAAACTACCTCAACTTCCGGGCGTGCGATTGACTCTTCCAGATTCGTGGTCCAGTGATCAACCTTATAATCGTGCGCAAATTTTTTGGCGCTTTCTTCACGCCTGGAAAAGATGCTTACAATCTTATCCTTACTGCGATATCCCTGTAGTGAATCTGCGTAGAATCGTCCAATAAATCCTGAACCCAGCATGGCAATTTTCATGTCTTACTATTTTTAAATGAATGCAATTCGTTAGTTATGGAAAAGCTTACGCCTGTTTGATTTCCCGTTTCTCCCTGAAAAATAAAATGAAGTATATAAGAACCGCCGCAGCGATAAATGCTGGAACATACCAAATCTTCGTCCAATTGTGCGAATCATCAGTGATCTTATAATGATCAACAACAAATCCCGAGAACCAGGTACCGATAAACATTCCTACTCCATAGGTTGCAAACGTAAATAAACCCTGTGCAGCGTTCTTGATTTTTTCGCCGGCTTTTTTCTCCGTGTACATATAGCCAGTCACGAAAAAGAAATCATAACAAATTCCGTGTAAAATAATGCCTGCATACAACATCCATGTATTTGCACCTGTATCGCCATATGCAAAACAAACATACCGCAGAATCCAGGCAACCATTCCCATCAACAACATATTTTTTACCCCGATGCGGTTAAATAAGAATGGAATTGCAATGATGAAAACAGCTTCTGACACCTGGCCCAGCGTCATCTTTGAGGCAGCATCAGTCATATTTACTTCGTTGAGAAACTTATTTGCAAAGCCATAATAAAATGATAACGGAATACAAACAAGGATTGCAGCGATAAAGAAAATCAAATATGGACGATTATAAAATAGGACAAACGCCTGTGAACCCATTGCAGACTTTGCAGTTGTATCCGCCGATTTTCCTTTTGGTGGCGTATTTGGTAAAACAAAACTGTAAAGGCCCAGAGCAGCTGATACAGCAGCAGCCATTAAAAACGTAGTGTTGGATTTTTCTATTCCTAAAGTTCCAATCATGAGTCCGGCAGCGATCCAACCTAATGTACCGAACACGCGAATCCACGGAAACTGCTTCCCCGGATCATTCATCTGCCCAAACGCTACGCTATTCGACAATGCAATTGTCGGCATATACATAATGGAGTAAAGAAGAATTACCCAATAAAAAGTTGGATTATCATCAATTTTTGTTGCAGCGTAAAGTAGAACAGCGCCAACAAGGTGTAACACGCCCATAATCTTCTGCGCAGCAAAAAAGCGATCCGCAACCAACCCAACAATAAACGGAGATATCATTGTTGCAATTGCAAGGGCGGAGTAGGCAGCGCCAATCTGAATACCGCTTGATTTCAAATTCTCACCCATGTAAGTTCCCATTGTAACATACCATGCGCCCCAGATAAAGTATTCAAAAAACATCATCAACGCTAACAGCGCACCAGTGTTCGTCTTCATATTGCAGTCGTTTGTTGGAAGTTGAGTCTGGAAATTACAAACAAAATGAATAACGATCTCCTTCATCAACAAAAAATATACAGCAATTTTCAAATCAGTTTGTTTGAGTTAAATGAATTTATTTTGGGAGATAATCAACCTGCATGTCACTTACTTTCAATTTCGGATCTGAACCGCTGACAATTTTTAAAGCCCTGGGATTAGCCAATGCATCAATCAAAGGAAATCTCGACAAAGCCGCCATTGAAAAAGTGGATGCAAGTGCAGGGTATGTGAGGGAGATTGTTGACCAAAATAAAATTGTTTATGGCATCAACACAGGATTTGGAATTTTAGCAAATACCCGGATTTCGGATGAAGACACGGCAACACTTCAATATAAAATATTGCAAAGTCACAGTGTAGGAGTTGGTGCGCCGATCCCGACCGAAATTGCAAAACTAATGCTGATCACAAAACTGCAATCGCTCGCACAGGGATATAGTGGTGTTCAGCTGGCCACTTTGCAACGCATATTGTGGCATGTTGATCAAAACATTATTCCGGTTGTTCCTGAAAAAGGCAGTGTTGGTGCAAGTGGAGATCTCGCGCCGCTCGCACATTTGTTTCTGCCATTGATCGGGCTCGGGCAGGTATATTTTAACGGGGAGATTTCAGACACCCGATCGGTACTGTCGCATTTCGGCCTTGAGCCCATTAAGCTCGGCCCCAAGGAAGGGTTGGCGTTAATTAACGGTACTCAATTTATTCTTGCGTTCGCGATTAAAGCAGTAAGCCGAATGCACAATTGCCTCGAAGCGGCAGATATCATCGGGGCGATGACCCTTGAGTCTTTGACGGGAACGAATGCCCCTTTCGATGAGCGCTTACACAACCTGCGACCATTCGCGGGAAACAAACTTGTTGCACAACGGTTGCGCGTTTTGCTCAATCAATCCGATATTATGCAAAGCCATGTTGATTGCGGTCGGGTGCAGGATCCTTAATCTCTTCGCTGTATGCCCCAAGTACATGGTGCGTCGCGAAATGCTTGGTTGCATCTTAAAAATTTAACGGATATCGAACTTAACTCCGTTACCGATAATCCGATCGTGTTCGGAGCGGATG
>JACMLR010000132.1 GCA_014379515.1 Chitinophagaceae bacterium | reverse complement strand
CCCGAATTTACTGTTGCCACAGCCGGCGTTTATCGTGTTTCGATCGACAGAACTACAAATAAGTATGACATCAGGAACGGACGAATGTGTTTTGGTTGTGGTGGAACTGGCGCCGGCTGGACTCCGCCGAATGTCTTTCCAGCATTCGCGATGGGTGCACCTGCTGATAACCTTTTTATCGGGGTGACTGACCTGACCGTTGACGCCTGGAAGCTCATCGACAACAATGAATGGAATAATGGTTCGAACGCAGTGGATGAAACGCGCAGTTATGGTACCGGGTCACCAAGTGGTTCTACATTGGAGATCAATGGCCCAAACAATTTTGCTAACCCTCCATCTGCCGGACGTTATCGCGTAATCTGGGACGGTCGCGATCCGAATAATGTAAAATACGTGATGAATGCCGCAACTGAAATGCGTGTTGTCGGAAACGGAATTGATGAAGCTGGAGTGGGCGAATGGGACCCACCAACATCACCACTAATGACGTATTCAGGAAATGGAATCTGGACGATCACCCTTAAGCTGAAAGCTGACAAAGAAATTAAATTCCTCGCTGGCAATGCATGGGGTGCGTTTGATTATGAAGATAATACCGGGAAGAGCAATGTTGTTGGCACGCCACGTAAAATCAAGTTCGATGGCGGCGATAATTTTGCAACACCAGCCGCGGCAGGAACCTACACCATCACTCTAAATGAACACACACAAACCGTTACGATCAACTAAACGGTTTGCGTATACGTACAATGTTCGAATAGCTGATCATTCAGTCAATACCCGGGAGCTACATGCTGTGGGTATTGACTGATTTCGCCGGCTTTCGGCTTATTGCCTTCGCAAAGGCAACTATTAATTCACAATCAATGAAATTGAAATATTTATTATTAAATTTCGATTTAAATCAATTCCTATGTCAAAAGCCGTAAGCCTGCTTCTGCTTGCTCTCGTGTGCAGCGGTGCCAGTTTCGCACAATTAATTACTACCACACCCACGTTTCCAAGAGATACCTCTTCAATATCGATCACGGTTGATTGTACCAAAGGGAATCAGGGTTTATTAAATTACGCCAACACCAATGATGTTTATGTTCATATTGGGGTCATCACAAATCTTAGCACGAACTCATCCGATTGGAAATACGTAAAAACTGCCTGGGCTACAACAGACCCTATCGTGAAAGCCACTTATCTCGGTAATAACAAATACCGCTATACTGTTTCAAACCCACGAACGTTTTTTGGGGTTCCTGCCGGGGAAGCCATTTTGAAAATCGCTATCCTTTTTAGAAATGGTGCGGGAACAGCGGTACAACGAACTTCAGATCCGAATGTTGACCAGGGAAATATGTACGTCCCAATTTATACAGCCGCACTTGCAGGAAAATTTATTGATCCACCACTGGAAGCGCGATTCAATCCTATACCAGAGCCAATCAACAAAGCGATTGGAGACAGTGTTCGTATCACCTGGTTTTCGAATAACGCTGCCGATTTGAAAATCTTTTTCAATGGCGTTCAGACCAACGCAGTCTCATCGTCTACCGCAATTCTCGATACAGTATTGATTACAAGTGCAGGTTCGCAGCAAATTGTGGCGCGTGCAACTGAAGGCGCTGTTACAATTTCCGATACTATAACTTTCTTCATCGCGCCAGCGACAAATGTATTACCTCAACCCGCAGGCACAAGGGACGGAATAAATTACCAGCAAGGAGATACGTCAGTAATACTTGTATTATTTGCTCCTAATAAGGCGCGCGTTTCAGTTATCGGAGATTTCAATAACTGGATCGAAACTCCCGCTTTTCAAATGAATCAAACGCCGGATGGTCAGCGCTATTGGTTACGAATCACCGGGCTCACTCCCGGTGATGAATATGCTTATCAATATCTTGTTAATAGTGGATTGAGGATTGCTGATCCGTATACAAATAAAGTTCTTGATCCTGCAAATGATCCGTTTATTTCAGCAACTACCTACCCGAATCTTAAAGCATATCCAACCGGAAAAACATCAGGAATTGTCAGTGTCCTTCAAACTGCAAAACCTGCCTATACCTGGCAGATAAACAATTTCACAAGACCGGATAAGCGAAGCATTGTTGCTTATGAGTTATTGCTGCGCGATTTTGTTGCTACGCATGACTGGAAAACATTAAAGGATACGTTAACCTACTTGAAGGCACTTGGTATTAATGCAATTGAGCTGATGCCATTTAATGAATTCGAAGGCAATGTCAGTTGGGGTTACAATCCATCTTTTTATTTTGCTGCTGATAAATACTACGGTCCGGAAAATACATTGAAGGCTTTTATCGATGAAGCGCACAAACAGGGAATTGCAATCGTGATGGACATCGCGCTGAATCATTCATTCGGACAATCGCCGATGGTGCAATTGTATTTTGACGCGGTTAATAATCGGCCAGCATTGGATAATCCCTGGTTTAATCCAACAACCCGCCACGCATTTAATGTTGGGTACGATATGAACCATGAAAGCGTTGCAACAAAAGCATATTTCAGTCGGGTAGTTGAATACTGGCTTACGGAATTTAAAATCGATGGTTTTAGATTTGATTTGTCGAAGGGCTTCACTCAAAAAAATACCTGTGATCCATCGGGTAATAACTGCAATGTCGACAATTGGGGTGTGTATGATGCATCGCGCGTCGCGATTTGGAAAGGGTATTACGATACAGTTCAATTGAAATCGCCCGGCAGCTATGCAATTCTTGAACATTTTGCCGCAAATGATGAAGAGAAAGAATTATCGGATTATGGGATGTTATTTTGGGGAAACCTGAACTATAATTTCAGTGAGGCTGCAATGGGATATGTCAGCAACTCAAACTTTGATAACGCATTGCATACAACAAGAGGTTGGAATCAACCCAACCTGATGTCGTATATGGAAAGCCATGACGAAGAACGCCTGATGTATAAGAACATCAACTTCGGTGCGGTATCCGGAAGTTATAATGTAAAAGACATTAGTACGGGTCTTAAGCGAAATGAAATGGCCACAGCGTTTTTATTGATGATGCCTGGTCCGAAAATGATCTGGCAGTTTGGGGAAATGGGATATGATTATTCAATCAATGCCTGTGAAAATGGAACGATCAGTAATGATTGCCGGCTTTCACCAAAACCAATTCGCTGGGATTATTTGCAGGATCAACGCCGGCTAAAACTGCATGACGTTACTGCAGGTTTATTAAAGATTCGTTCTCACCCCTTATTCAAAAATGGTTTTGTAACGAATAGGGTTGAACGCAGTTTAACAAGTGCAATTAAATGGCTGAAGCTTACCACAGATACTTCCAATATTTTGGTTGTTGGCAATTTCGATGTTACTCCCGGTACGGCATCCGTTACTTTTCAAAATGCCGGAACATGGTATGATTACTTTACTGGTGCAACAATTGCCGCAACGGGTGCGATTCAGAACATTGCATTGCAACCTGGAGAGTACCACGTGTATGTCAATCGAAATATCACGAGCATCGTATCACCTGTTACTGATGTTATTTACGATGGGAAAAAAATCAGCCTTAGCGTTTTCCCAAATCCTGTTAAAAGAAATGGCACGATCGAATACGAGTTGCCAGAGAGTGGCAGAGTCACCCTTCGATTGATAAACCTTAGCGGTCAGCAGGTCGGTAATATTCATTCGGCGTTTGAAGTGAAAGGCGTTCATCGTATAAGCGTCGATAAAATAAATCGGTTTGCAAATTTGCCTCGCGGTACGTATTTTCTTCAGATGGATTTCGGCCAGCGGAAATTAGTACAGAAACTGGTACTTGATTTTTAAACACCATCCGTTATATTTGACGCCCATGACTACTGTTTCTCAAAAGACCGTTAAACAACTTAAATCAGAAAACCGGGATTACTTTCAGATAGCCATCTCCGTGGATTGTGTAATTTTTGGTTTTGAGAATGGAGAACTTAAGGTGCTTCTGATTCGATCGGATCTGGAAGAGTACAAAGATCATTGGACCCTACTAGGCGATCTTGTTAAACCAGATGAAGATCTTGAGTCGGCATCCTACCGGGTGTTGAAAGAAAGAACCGGGCTTATGGATGTGTTTCTTGAGCAGGTATACACGTTTGGCGATGTAAGTCGACACCCTGCGGGTCGCGTAATCTCAACTGCCTATTATTCACTTGTAAATATCAAAGACCACCAGTTGAGGCTTGCCCATAATCAGTTGCACTGGCATCCCATCAATGAGATCAACGCTCTTGCGTTCGATCATACAAAGATTTTGAATACCTGTATTAGTCAGTTGCAGGACAAAATCATGGAGCATCCCATCGTTTTCAATCTTTTACCTGAAAAGTTTTCGTTACGTGAATTGCAAAGTTTGTACGAGGCCATTCTCGGAACAAAACTGGATCGTCGCAATTTCCGGAAGAAATTCTTCCTGATGGATTGGTTGGTAGACATGAATGAAGTGGAGCAGGACGTTCCCCATCGCCCGGGTAAATTATACCAATTCAATAAAGGACGATTTGAAGGTGAAAATACTGAAGCTAGTAAGCACGCTCAGGTAGTTTAAATCTCTTTTGATACGGAGAAAACGCGCCCTGAGCGCGTGACCTTTGAAAGAATTTGGTGATAAGTAGACCGATGGCCAGAGGCAGCAATAACAAGCTTATGCGTGTCTTACTCCGGCGACCACGTACAACTAGAAGCTATTTCGTTGATTCTTAGAGACCAAAAGAAAAAATTTTTCCTGTTAAATTTTTTTAACAACGTAAAAATGCTTAGACTTGTACTGTGTGCGTACAAACGACACATTGTTTAGGACCTATTGATAACCATTTATAACCATTGTTTATGACCCTCAAACGACTGCTACAGGCAAGTTCTTTGCTGTTGCTATTACTCTCTCTTTCTCTCTCAACCTGGGCGCAGGACAAAGTGATTACCGGTAAGGTTACAGATTCCAGAGATGGAACTCCCGTTGTTGGAGCTTCCGTTCTTGTAAAGGGATCTTCTGCCGCTGGTACAACTACTGGAACGGATGGATCTTTTAGTATCTCCGTCGGTTCAAACGCAACAACCTTATTAGTTTCATATGTTGGCTACGGCACGCAGGAAGTTACCATCACTGGTAAAACAACTGTAGATGTTGCCCTCGCTTCTTCGGGTTCAAACCTGAATGAGGTGGTGGTTGTCGGATATGGAACCGCCCGTAAACGGGATCTTACCGGAGCTGTTGCTTCCGTTAAGGCGAAAGATTTTAACCAGGGTGTTATTACCTCTCCGGATCAGTTGATCCAGGGTAAAGCGGCTGGTGTCCTTATTATTAATAACAGTGGTCAACCAGGTGGTGCTACTACGGTAAGAATCCGTGGTACGTCGTCTATCCGTTCGGGAAATAATCCGCTTTTTGTGGTTGATGGCATTCAGTTGCCAGGTGGTGCTGCCCGTCCGGGTGGTGGTGGTGCAGGTATCGGTGGTACCCCAGGCGGTAACCCCCTCAACTACATCAATCCGAATGACATCGCTTCGATGGAAATCCTGAAAGATGCGTCGGCGACGGCGATCTACGGTTCACGAGGAGCAAATGGTGTCATTATCATCACAACTAAAAGAGGCAAAACCGGTGCTCCGCAACTGGAACTTAATGCTTCGACTGGTGTAAGCACAATCCTGAAAAAATTGGAAGTACTTGATGCTGCTGAATATCGCAGTGCGCTTTCAGAATATGGCTTAGCAAATGGAGATTACGGTGGTAATGTGGATGCGTTGGATGAAATTACCCGCACCGGCTTTACTCAAAACTATAATATGGCTATTTCTGGTGGTACCGAAGGTGGAAGATATCGCCTATCAGGTAGCTACCTCAACCAGGAAGGTATCATCAAGGAGTCAGGTATTAAAAAGTATACTGCGAACTTTACAAGTACTTTCAGGTTCCTCGAAAGCAAAAAACTTGGTCTGGATTTCAATATCCTGGCTACACATACAAATGAGCAGATTGCGCCGATCTCAAATGATGCCGGTTTTACAGGAAGCCTTATCGGCCAGGCATTACAGTGGAACCCAACTCACCCACTTAGAAAACCAAAAGATTCTTTCCCTGGTGGTGTCATGCCAGTTTTTGGCGACATCTGGGTCAATAATAAAATTGGTAACACTACAGTGAATCCTCTCGCGATGCTCGCGGCTCATGAGGACAGAGTAAATGTTGGAACCATTATCGCAAGTATCTCGCCTTCTTATAAAATCACGAACGATCTGGAGTATCGCTTCTTATATAGCATCAACAGAAGCAGTGGTGTTAGAAGAAACCAGCTCGCAAGATGGATTAATATCGATGGTATAAATGGTCGCGGGGTTGCCAGCGTAGACAATGCGCAGGAAACTACTCAACAGGTCACGAACACGTTGAACTTTGGAAAACAGGTAAGTACTGATTGGCGCGTAGATGCCCTTCTTGGTCACGAATACCTCAAGTTTGAAGGAACAGGAAGTGGTGGCGGTGCCCAGGATTTTATCGACCTCGGCCTGTTTTATTACAATTTCCTTCAGTATTCCACACAGAACAGCCGTGGAATATATGCTTACGCTTCACCGACCTCTGAATTGCAGTCTTTCTTTGCGCGCGGTAACGTAAACTACAAGGACAAATACCTCCTTACTGCCACGATCCGTGCAGACGGCTCAACGAAGTTTGGAGAGAATAAGAAATATGGTTATTTCCCTTCTGTATCGTTAGCTTGGAATCTTTCGAATGAAGAATTTCTTAAAAACTCTTCTTTCGTAAACAACCTGAAATTCAGAGCTGGTTGG
>JACMLR010000131.1 GCA_014379515.1 Chitinophagaceae bacterium | reverse complement strand
GCTGAAATAATAACATCCGGCATTAGCTTTTTTGCAATCGCGCCAGCAGCAACCAGTCCTGTTGTAAGTCGGGCAGAAAAATGACCTCCACCTCTATAATCTTCGTGGCCGCCGAATTTCTGATGCGCAACCATATCAGCATGTCCCGGTCTCGGGAAGCTGCGTTGCTTCTGATAATCTTCGCTTCGTGTGTTCTTGTTTTCGAACAATATTGTAATTGGAAAGCCGGTTGTTTTACCGTTGAAGATGCCGCTTTTGAAAATCGGAAAATCTTCCTCCTGCCTTGGTGTTGTTCCTTTTTGTTTTCCCCCCTTTCGTCTTTCCAGGTCGGCAAGCAAATCTTCCGGAGCAAGTGGCAAACCTGCAGGACATCCATCAACAGTAATACCAACGCATTCACCATGCGATTCGCCGAAAATTGAAATACTGAAGAGACGACCGAAATGATTCACGGTTATTATGTTTGTTGAGTGACCGAAGTTTTAATGACCAATCCCACTCCCATTTGTTGAAGGTGTTGGAAAAAATCCGGGTATGATTTATTAACTGCATCCGCAGCACTAATAGTTGTTTCACCGGATGCTTTCAGTGCAGCAATTGCGCAGGCCATGGCAATACGATGATCGTGATGCGAATGAACTTCTCCCCCGTTTACTTTCCCTCCATGAATAATCATCAAATCGTCTTGCAAATCAATTTGTATTCCCATCTTGCCAAACTCTTGCTGAAGAGTAAGACCCCTGTTGCTTTCTTTATGCGCCAACCGAGACACTCCTTCAATAATAGTCTTTCCCTCGCAATAAGACGCAAGTGCAACAAGCGGTGGAAATAAATCGGGGCAATCCGTAGCGTTAAAATGAAATGCGTTCATTTTTTTAGGACGTAGTTCTATTTGAGAAGCCTCAATTGAAATCCCAACGCCACTGTCAATAAGTGCCTGAAGAATTGCTTTGTCAGCCTGCGTCGAAAAAACATCAAGTCCCGTAACGATTAATGGGCCGGCAATTGCTCCTGCTACTAATAAAAAAGCAGCACCGCTCCAATCTCCTTCAACCGTATATTCTATTTTGTTGGTATGATTCGAAGCTTCGCCAGCAAAATAAAATTCTTCGTAGTTTTTATTTTGCGGCGATGGTAAACCAAAACGCCTTATAACATCAAGGGTGAGATCAATATACGGCCGGCTTTTTAAATTCGTAACCGATATTGAAACGTTTGTAGCATTCGATGCAGCATATGCCAACAATAACCCTGTAAGGAACTGTGAACTCAACGACCCATCAACTGTTATAGATTTGGGTTGAAGTGGTCCACGAATTTGTAGAGGCAATTTCCCATCATTGCTTTTTACCGAAACACCAAGTAGAGGTAAGATAGTATCAAAAAAATCCATCGGTCTTGTTTGCAGACTTCCAGAACCTTCGATAGAGATCTCCTCGCTGCTCAATGCAACAAGCGGAGTGAACATGCGAATGCTAAGACCGCTTTCACCACAATTTATTGTTTTACTGATCGGCTTTACGCCATTGCTTCTTATTTGAATTCCATTTGGCAACTCCTCAATGATTGCGCCAAGGCGGCTGATGATGTCTAGTGCAGCTTTGTCGTCATTGCTATGACCGGGATTTTTTATAAAACACTCGCGGTTCGCAACCAGGGCTGCCGCACATGCACGTTGCATCGAGCTTTTAGAAGCTGCCGCTGCTATTGGCCCCTTAAGTCCAACTCCGTTAACCGGATTAATTTCCACAACATATGATTGCTCTTCGTGCATGAGTATACTAAAATTCAGAATTGATCAATTAACGCTTTAAGTTTTTCAAGTGGGATTTGCTGAATAACACCTTTCCCAATCTTGTCAAGCAGGATGTAATTCATTACTGCACTTACTTTCTTTTTGTCTTTCTGTAAAACTTCAAACGTCTTTTTTTTATCGAATGATGCATAGGTCGGTAAGCCGTATTGACCGAGCACCTCTATCACTTTGCCCGTGTCTTTAAACCCACGAAGTTGTTCCGAGATCTCGCAGGCATATGTCATGCCAATAGAAACAGCCTGGCCATGTGATAATTCGTACTGATTTTCCAACGCGTGGCCCAGGGTATGACCGAAATTCAAAAGTTTACGATCACCTTCTTCGAACTCATCCGCCTGTACAACTTTCGATTTCAAAATTACATTGCGTTGAATTAACTCACACGCTGATCGTTTGCTCTTCCTGTAATAAGACAATGATCGCGACTGCAATTCTTTAAACATCGAAGCATCTTTTATACATGCATGCTTGATGATTTCTGCGAATCCATTCTGCCATTCGGCTTCGGGAAGCGTGTTCAGGAAAATCATGTCATGCAAAATAAAAGCGGGCTGCCGAATCACGCCAACCATATTCTTATAAACACCAACGTCGATTCCATTTTTACCACCAATCGAGGCATCCACCATTGCAAGAATGCTGGTCGGTATAAAGCCAAATGAAATTCCGCGCATATACACCGATGCTACGTATCCTGTGATATCAGTAATCACCCCACCGCCGATGCCAACAAGTGTCGTCTTTCGGTCAGCACCTAATTCAATTAGTTGTTCGATTACAGAATCTACTGTTGCCTGGACTTTGTATTCCTCACCGGGTTTCAGAACAATCGTGTTCCACTTATTGAAACGCCGGGTATGCGCAGAGAAAATGTTCTCGTCGGTTATCAGTACGGTTTGCGCCGGGTTGACAATGTCTTTTAGATGTGAAATTCCATAAGCCAGGTAATAATCTACCCTGGTGTTGGAAAATTTGTATGAAATTTTCTTCATAAACGAATGGCGCCAGGTTGAACCATGCCGCAATAGATGATGTACGTTGTGTACCTAATTAGGAATTCATGATTTTATTCTGATGATTGATACTTTCCATGTGTACCGCATCGAAATACTTTGTGATGAATTCTTTACTTAGTCCAATCTGATCACCTTTGGCAAAAGCTCTTTCAAGTATTTGGTTCCAGCGATTCGTTTGAAGAATAGTGATGTTATTATTCTTCTTGTACTCACCAATCTTTTCTGCAATCTTCATTCGCTGACTGATTATTTGCATCAGTTCATCATCAAGGTGATTGATTTGCTGGCGTAACTTTTCGAGTGCAGCATGATATTCTTCTGAATTAATATCTTCCTTACGCCAGATGATGTTTTCCATCATCTCAGCAAGTTTTTCAGGTGTAACCTGCTGTTTAGCGTCGCTCCATGCTGTATCCGGATCGATATGACTTTCGATCATCAATCCATCAAAGTCCAGATCGATCGCCTTTTGTGCAACGTCCATCAAAATATCACGGCGACCGCAAATATGAGATGGATCGTTGATGAGCATCATTTCAGGGTTTCTTCTTTTCATCTCGATTGCGAGATGCCACATCGGCGCATTCCTGTATTCTGTATTACCGTAAGATGAAAATCCGCGATGAATCAATCCCACCTGTTTAATACCGGCCTTGGCTACACGCTCCACTGCACCAGACCCTAATTCCAGGTCAGGATTAATTGGATTTTTTATTAGTACAGGAATATCAACACCTCGTAAAGCATCGGCTACTTCCTGAACACTGAAAGGATTGACCGTTGTACGTGCTCCAATCCACAACATATCTACATCGAATGTAAGTGCGTCTTCGACTTGTTTGCCAGTTGCAACTTCAACAGTTGTTGGCAAGCCTGTTAATTTCTTTGCGCGTTGTAACCATGGTAAACCCTTTGCGCCGATACCTTCGAACATTCCCGGCCGCGTACGCGGTTTCCAGATTCCTGCGCGTAGTACATCCACCTTTCCAGTTTGGGCAAGCCGCGTGGCGGTTTCAACCACCTGCTCTTCAGTTTCCGCACTACAAGGACCAGATATTATCAGTGGCCGCTTATTCCATGCTTGTTGCATAACTTCTTTCATAGTAGATGTCGCTGTTGTTGCTTGCATATTTCGATTTATTAAAAGCTATTGTCAATTGCAATCGCATCTAAGGAATAAGCGGAACTCCTGGTACCAATTAATGGGACAAACGATTACCTGCTGTTCGCGTCATTCATACGAATCCGTCTGCCTTTATATTTTTTTCCGTCGATGGCTTCAATCATTTTCTTTGCCACTTTCCTGTCGACTTCAATCCATGTATTCATTTCTTTCATATCAATACGACCAAGAACTTCCTTGCGGAGATCGCTCATGTCAAGTATGAATTGAAGAAAGCTTGCTTTATAAAATCCGTCTTTCGTCCCGAGGTTAACGAATATTTTTTGGAAATCCCCGTTACCATCAAACTCACGACCCCGCGTGTCGCGACGTCGCCCCTGATCTCCGCCACCACCAACCGGAATGCGCTCACGCATTTCACGACGATCACGATCACGAACATTCAGGTCTTCCGCGTTCTCGTAGTATTTCAGGAAACGATCGAATTCGAGTGCAGCCACCCGTTTCAACACTTCTTCTTTGGTGACGCCTGCAAATTTTTCTTCCAGCATGGGCACATAGGTCTCGTAATCGCCGTGGCTGATATCTAATTGCAATAATTTGTCCATGAAGAAGAAAAACTGTTTGCGGCAAACATCTTTTCCTTCAGGAATTTCCATTTTGTGAAATTGGGCTTGCACCATGCGCTCGATTGCTTTCACTTTTCCCACTTCACGAGAGTGCACGATACTCATACAAATCCCAGTCAATCCTGCGCGGCCTGTTCGGCCGCTACGGTGAGTGTACACTTCAAGATCATCCGGCAATTCGTAATTGATAACGTGTGTGATTGCCGATACATCGATACCGCGCGCGGCTACGTCGGTCGCGATCAGTAACTGCAGGGTTTTCTCCCGAAATTCACCCATTACTTTGTCTCGTTGCTGTTGAGTAAGATCACCATGCAACGCATCGATATCATATCCTTCGCGAGTTAATTTTTCCGCGATTTCCTGGGCGTCCACTTTAGTTCTAGTGAACACAATTCCATAAATACCAGGATTGAAGTCGATCAATCGTTTCAATGTTTGATAACGATGTTGCGCATTCGTAACAAAATACTGATGATCGATATTTTTATTCGCGGTGTTTATTTTACCAACCGTTACCTCAACGGGCTGGTTCATGTATTTTTTACTTACACGTTTGATCTCGGCAGGCATAGTTGCACTAAACAACCAGGTAGCATTTCGTTTCGGCGTGTTTTGCAAAATGAATTCGATATCCTCCTGGAATCCCATGTTCAGCATTTCATCTGCTTCATCCAGTACCACGTATTCGATCTGCTCTAAATTGATGGCTTTTCGTTCGATGAGATCGATCAGTCGACCTGGAGTTGCAACTACGATTTGAATGCCTCGTTTAAGATCGCGAATTTGCTGGCCGATAGAAGTTCCACCGTAAACCGCAATTGCATGCATACCCGGAAGAAACTTTTTAAACAATTCAATCTCGTTTACGATTTGCATGCACAGCTCGCGTGTTGGACAAACAACCAGCGCCTGTGGATGACGTTGAGCTGAATCGACTAGCTGCAAAAGTGGTAGACCGAAGGCGGCTGTCTTCCCTGTTCCTGTTTGCGCGAGCCCAACCAAATCTTTGGTGCCGCTTAATAAAACAGGAATTGCTTTTTCCTGGATAGGTGTAGGGTTTTTATAGCCAAGTTCATCGGTAGCCTTTACCAACTTTGCATCTAAACCCAACTCTTCAAAAGTCATCATATAATTTTCAAATTTTGCGGCGAAGGTACTGTAAAAGCCCCGCCCAGCCTAATTAAACATTGCTCAACCGTTTGGTATTCAGATCATACATCCTCTTACTAAACCTCACTTTTTGCTGCAATAATAATTGCCCAATGCCTTCACTTATTTTATTTAATGATCCGGCTGATTTTGTTCGCATTCTCCATCAACTGCCACAGATATTCATAGTTTTCTTTTTCGAGGCAGGCCTTAAATTTTCGCAGCTGACTGATATGCTCGTTCAGCACGTCGAGCACATTTTCACGGTTTTGCATAAAAATCGGAGCCCACATCGATGGGTTACTTTTGGCCAATCGCACAGTGCTCTCGAAACCACCACCGGCAAGTTCAAAGATGGCGTCTTCCTCTTTTTCTTTCTCTAAAACTGTGTTCGCTAGCGCGAAGGAAGTGATATGCGCAATATGACTGACGTACGCCGCGTGCATATCGTGAGCTTGCGATTCCATGTAAACGATATGCATGCCGAGTTCGCGATAAATTTTCTCAATAGCCTCCACGCCTTCCAGATCACTTTGCGCGCGGTCACAAATAACACAAGCACGTCCCTGGAATGCATC
>JACMLR010000130.1 GCA_014379515.1 Chitinophagaceae bacterium | reverse complement strand
GTAAAAAGCAATGTCGGTGTGTGGGGAGATTGTAAAGAAACATTGCCTATTCTTACGGAGCTTCTTCATAAAAAAGAACATGATTCCTGGATCGATAAATTTAAAGAATACCGAAAGGAAGAAGAAGAAGCATGTATCATTCCAGAGTTCAATCCAAAAACGGAAGAAATATCCATGGGAGAAGTTATCAATGCTTTAAATGAACTCACAAAAGGTGACGCTGTGATCGTTACTGACGTTGGCCAGCACCAGATGGCAACATGCCGCTACGCAAAATTCACTCAATCGAAAAGTAATATTACTTCAGGAGGAGCAGGCACTATGGGATTTGCATTGCCTGCAGCAATTGGCGCAAAGTATGGAACTCCCGGAAGAACGGTGATAGCGGTTATTGGTGATGGCGGTTTCCAAATGACGATACAGGAATTGGGGACGATCATGCAAAACAAGCTCGATGTAAAAATTCTTATTCTTAATAATCGTTTCCTCGGAATGGTAAGGCAATGGCAGGAACTGTTTCATGAAAAGAGATATTCATTTGTTGACATTACAAGTCCTGATTTTGTCCAGGTGGCAAAAGGATATGGCATTGCAGGTTCCAGTATCAACCAACGAGAAGGACTAAAGCAGGCATTACAAACGATGATCGACCACGATGGCGCGTATCTTCTTGAAGTAATGGTTGGAAAAGAAAATAATGTATTTCCGATGGTACCGCAGGGGCGCGGAGTTTCAGAAGTCGTTCTTTGTCGAGAGGAAATTTAGTTATTAATGGTAAGCACAATATCAGTTCAATTATGATCAAATCAATTCATACCGGTAATTTTCATTTTTCTGCAATAGCTGGTGGCGCTGGTGGCAGGCAGGAGTATACAATCACTGTTTATACAGAAAACCAGATCGGGTTGCTAAATCGAATCGCAATTATTTTTTCCAGACGTAAGATTAATATCGAAAGCTTGAACACTTCTCCTTCAGAAGTTGAAAGCGTGCACCGGTTTACAATCGTTATCAATGAAACGGAAGAAGTAGTACGAAAACTTTGCCGTCAAATTGAAAAGCAGGTTGAGGTACTAAAAGCATATTTCAACACGCAAGATGAAATTGTGTGGCAGGAACTCGCTTTGTACAAAGTTCCAACGGATATCATCGCGGAAGAAGTAAAGGTTGAACGTCTCTTACGTGAACACGGAGCAAAGGCCGTAGTGATCAGAAAAGATTATACCGTATTTGAAGTTGCCGGTCATCGAGAAGAAACGGATAACCTCATTAAAGTACTCGAGCCATACGGCCTGATTGAATTTGTACGAAGTGCAAGAGTTGCGATTATAAAAAGTAGTGACGGCTTCCATCAAAAGCTTCGCGATTTCGAATACCGCGAACCCGGAGAAGACGCAGTAGAAAATGAATTCCTTAATGACAATGAGAAAGTGTTTACAATGTAAGAACTATGGATAGTTTATTTTATATCATTCGGGAAAATCGAAAAACATTCATCAGGTTAATTGATAGTTTATCGATTGACGAACTCAATGAAATTCCGACAGGTTTCAACAATAATCTTGCCTGGAACTTTGCGCACATCGTCGTAACACAGCAAATACTCTGTTATGCAAAAGCTGGCTTGCCTTATTTATTGGAGGAACAGGCGATTGAAAAATATCAGCGTGGCTCGAAGCCTGAGCAGCTCATTACACTTGAGGAATTGAATTTCTATAAACAACAAGCAACCGAGTTGATCGATGCAATGGAAGCGGATTGGAACGCTGGAAAATTTGCCGGCTATAAACCATTCACAACTTCCATGGGTGTCACCATCCGAGATGCGGAAGATGCGCTCATCTACACATCCACTCATGATCAACTTCATTTCGGCTACTGCCTTTCTTTAAAGAGAACCATCAGGCAAAAAAAATCACTTTATTCCCAATAACATTTTAAACATTAAACGACAATACAATGGCAAAATTAAATTTCGGTGGAACAGAAGAAAACGTGGTAACCCGTGAAGAGTTCCCCCTCGCCAAAGCACAGGAAGTGCTGAAAAATGAAACGATTGCAGTCATCGGATATGGCGTTCAGGGCCCGGGCCAGGCGCTCAACCAACGTGATAATGGTATAAATGTTATTGTAGGACAACGGAAGGATTCGAAAACATGGGATAAAGCAGTTCGTGATGGATTTGTTCCCGGAGAAACATTATTCGAAATAGAGGAAGCTCTTCAACGCGGCACGATCATTTGTTATTTGTTAAGTGATGCGGCACAGATACAGGTATGGCCAACCGTTAAAAAACATCTTACACCAGGTAAGGCTCTCTATTTTTCACATGGGTTTGGTATCACTTTCAATGAACAGACAGGTATCATACCACCAAAAGATGTCGACGT
>JACMLR010000129.1 GCA_014379515.1 Chitinophagaceae bacterium | reverse complement strand
TCTGGATCTTTTAAAATTACTTCTATATCGATGCCCTTTTGTTCCAGGGTTGGAGCCATCAACTGATTTAAGTTCTCAAACATGTCGCGCACATAAACTTTGCGCAAATTGGGCCGGGTAATTTTATTGAGGTTACGATAAGTTTGAGCAAACTTCAGTAAGCCTTCACTTCGCCGCCGGATCGTTTCAACTCCCAATACAAGGTCTTCGAAACTATTTTGTTTTTCTTCCGATGTTTCCTCGCGCGATTTATCCAATTGGCGTTTTAGCGTTTCTGCAAGTGAAGAAATCGGCGCGACTGAATTCATGATTTCATGGGTCATCACACTCAGTAATTTTTTCCATGCTTCTGCTTCTGTTTCGTCGAGTGCATCGCTGACGTTTTGAAACGCAATAAGTTTGAAAATTTTGTTCTCTGTCTGAAATGCTGTGGCAGACAATAAAATCTTTGCCTGGTTGTTATCTCGCGTTAGCGATACTACTTTGTGTTCACCTGATCTTAGTACAAGTGCTTCGCGGTATAATGTTGGTTCACGTTTCTCCAGCGAATGAATTGTTCTCAAATACGGGATCGACAACATTTTCTTTAGCGACTCATTCATCCAGCCAATATCACCGGTTTCTGTTTCATACGATAAAATACCTGTGTCCACCAATTCGAGTATGCGTTGCAGGTATTGATATTGCATTTCCTTTTCCCTGCTGATTACTTTGAAAGTTGAATTGATCTCATTGAAACCTTTGCGTAGCGGCTGAATCTCCAGCGGGGCATGCTTAACATCAAAATTCCTTGAGAAATCACGGTAATGAATTGCTTCCACAAATTGCGCAACTTCATCCTGCGCTTTTTTATTAAAGCGATAAAAATCCACCATCTGGTACAAAATAATAAGGCTTGCTGCAATCAGGTAAACATAAAGGCCGTAGACAACAAGATAGGCAGCGCCACTAAGTGTAAGAAACACCAGGATTACTCTGATCAGAATGCGCCACTCGAATTTTTTGAACATGTATAATTGCTAATGATGAATGTTGGTTGAGGTTCACGAAGGGTGTAACTAAATATCATATTTACTCAGGCGACGATACAACGCCGTTCGCGTAAGTCCCAGCTCCCGCGCTGCTTTTGTGATATTGCCATTATGCTTTTCAATCACTTTCAGTATTGTATTTTTTTCCAACGTGCTTAACCGCAGATCGGAAACGTCTACCGCCGTTTCTGCTACCGACTCAAGCGGTGAAAAGATAAGGTCGCGTGCAGTTAACAGTTCACCGTCGGACATAATCACGGCTCTTTCGATTGTATATTGTAGTTCGCGAACATTTCCAGGGTAATGGTATTGCGTCAGTTTCTCTTTCGCTGAATTATCAAATTGTACCGTTGGCTTCATGTATTTATCGGCGTACAGATGAGCAAAGTGTTCAGCAAGTTTGACAATATCCGCTTCGCGTTTCCGCAAGGGCGGCACTGTTATTTCCACTGTATTGATGCGATAAATAAGGTCTTTTCGAAAACGGCTTTCATTACCCAGTTCATGGATAGGAAGATTCGTTGCGCAAATCAACCGGATATCGATTGGTACTGGTTGATTAGATCCGAGTCTTGTGACTTGCCTGCTTTGCAAGACAGTTAGCAGTTTTGCCTGCTGGTGAAGGGAAATATTCCCGATCTCATCTAAAAACAACGTACCCGTGTTGGCTGCTTCAAACCGACCGGTACGATCATCCTTCGCATCAGTAAAAGCTCCTTTTTTATGGCCAAAAAGCTCACTCTCAAACAAGGTTTCCGTGAGTGCGCCAACATCAACCTTCACAAAAGGTTTATCTGCACGCAATGATTTCTGGTGAAGTGCCTTTGCGATCAAATCCTTACCCGTTCCATTTTCTCCGAGAATAAGAATATTGGCATCAGTAGGTGCAACTTTATCGATCTTATAAAAAATATCCTGGATAACTTCTGATTCACCGATCAATTCAGTTCCAATGATCGAATCGTTTGCAAACTGGTAACCAGCGTTTGATTTCCCCGCATCTTTTTGTTTGAGTGCCTCTTTGATCGTTCCCAACAGCTTTTCATTATGCCAGGGCTTAATGACAAAGTCGGATGCACCTTCCTTAAGAGACCGGACAGCGAGGTCAATATCCCCATAAGCGGTAATCATGATAACCGCCGCTGTCGATTTCATTTCCTTGATCTTGCGGAGCCAAAACAATCCTTCATTTCCGGTGTGAATCGAACTCGTGAAATTCATATCGAGCAGGATACAGTCGAAATTCTGTTTGGATAGTAGCCAGCGCAGATTTTCCGGATTCTTTTCCGTCATAATCTCCTTGGCTTCGGGCTTTAATAACAGCTTTACGGCGGTCAAAACATCTGGATCATCGTCGATGATCAGAATAGAGGCATTCTTCAAAACCATGTTGGGTAAAAATATTTTATAACATTCTATGCAACATTCCTAACTACAAGTGTACCATAATTATAATTCCATGGCAATTAATTTTTTAGCTATAAATCATGCAGGGAATTGATTGTATCAAAAACGGACAGTTTGTGTCCGCTAGCGAACGGAGTCCAGAAGTAAATATTCGATAATAGATTGAAAACCAAAAAAGAGCAGGCTGGCACATTGTTGCGTTACCTATCTGTACGATTTTTCGAATGTTATGTTTGTCATCCCGTGTTACTGATGTGTTGGTCATAAAAGGACGCGGGATGATTTTTCTGAATCTCAATAAAAAATTGAACTAAGTGGACAGAGTTATTGCAAAAAAGACATGGACCTCAAAACGGATTCTAACAATTGTGGGTATCCTCGCCGTTGTTGCCCTTATTTTCTCAAGCTGGTATTTTACCTCGGGTAAATCCAGGTTAAACGTGGATACTGAACGGATCAGCATCAGCGAAGTAAAAAAAGGTGCGTTCCAGGAAACGATTCCAGTAAATGGTGTGGTGATGCCGATCACAACCATCTACCTCGATGCGAATGAAGGCGGCCGTGTTGAAGAAAGATATGTAGAGGATGGCGCAGTTATGAAAAAAGGTGAGCCAATCATGCGCCTGTCGAACACTGATCTTGAGTTGGGTCTTGTTACTCAGCAAACAAACGTATACAACCTTCTTACGCAGATGCAGATTTCACAAAATGCATCGCAACAAAATACTGTTAGCCGCCTCAACCAGGTAACCGATGTTGAAAGCCAGCTTCGTGAGGCCAAACGGATCTATGAACTCAGCAAAAAATTGCACGAAGAAAAAGTAATCGGTTCGCAGGAATTCAAAAAAACAGAAAACGATTACAATTATTTCATGCAAAAAAAGAAACTGAGCGACCAAATCATGCAGCAGGATTCTTTATCTACAAAACAACAACTCACTCAAGCGCGGCAATCTTACGAAGGATCCCAAGTTGCGCTAAACGTAATGCGTAAGAAAGTTGGAGACTTGATTGTGCGTGCACCGGTGGATGGCCAGTTGACTTCGCTCGATGCGGAAATAGGACAGTCAAAAACAAAAGGACAACGTCTTGGTCAAATCGATGTGCTGAGCGGCTTCAAAGTAAGAGTGGATGTTGACGAGCATTACCTGTCGCGAATCAATCCGGGACTGTTTGGCGAATTCACTTTTGCAGGGAAAGATTACAAACTTATAATCAAGAAAGTATATAGCCAGGTTACAGCGAGCCGTTTCCAGGTTGATATGGAATTTGTTGGGGCTGTTCCGCAAGGTATTCGTCGCGGACAAACATTCCAGATTCGTCTTGCCTTTAGTGATGAAATCGAGGCAGTACAGGTTGCTAAAGGAGGCTTTTACCAACAGACGGGCGGTAACTGGATCTTTAAAGTTTCCGACGATGGAAAGATTGCATACAAAGTAGATATTCAGCTCGGCCGTCAGAATCCCGATAATTACGAAGTATTGAAAGGGTTGAAACCAGGCGACAAAGTAATAACAAGTAGCTATGAAAATTTTGGAACGATGCAAGAGCTTGTACTTAAGCAATAGTTTTTGACTCGTTCATTTCGAAGAAATCAAATGTCAATCAGTAATAATTGTTTTATGAGAGTGCTACTAATTGTCCTTCTATTCGTCGTTTCAGCTTGCGGGCAGGTGAATATCACCGGAACAAACATTTGCGATGGGCTTAATACGATCAAACCTGTTTCTGTAAAAGCAATTGTAACTGAGAAGAAATTAGCGCCGGCAGTGAAGGCTGAACACTCGTTGTTATTATACCGTATGTTACATACCCTCTAATTATAATTTACTCAATCATTTTAAAAAAACATAACTCTCATGATCAAGATCACCAACCTGGAAAAGACATACCGAACTGAAGAGGTTGAAACGGTGGCGCTCAACAAACTCACAATCGATATTAAAGAAGGTGAATTTGTTGCAGTGATGGGTCCCTCGGGCTGCGGTAAATCTACATTATTGAACATCCTTGGCTTGCTGGATGATCCTGATAATGGAAGTTTCATTTTCAATGGTATTGAGGTTGCGAAATTCAACGAACGCAAACGCGCTGATCTCCGTAAACACAATATTGGGTTCGTGTTTCAAAGCTTTAACCTCATTGATGAATTGACGGTGTTTGAAAATGTGGAACTACCGCTTATATACACTGGCGTAAAATCTGGTGACCGCAAAAAAAGAGTTGAAGAAGTGCTCGATAAAATGCAAATCATGCATCGCCGGAATCACTACCCGCAGCAGTTAAGCGGTGGTCAGCAACAACGTGTTGCAGTTGCGCGCGCAGTTGTAAACAAACCGAAGTTGATTTTGGCGGATGAACCAACCGGGAACCTTGACAGTAGCAACGGTAATGAAGTAATGCAGATGCTGACTGATCTGAATGAACAAGGTACAACGGTGATAATGGTTACGCATAGCGAGCATGATGCGCGTTACAGTCATCGGATCATTCGCATGCTCGATGGACAGACAGTTACAGAAAATATTTTAGTGTAGTCATGTTAAGCTGGGGGTAGTGGAGCAATGCTACTCCCATTTTTCAATTTCGTTTATTAGTATAGCCATGATTAAAAATTACTTCAGAATTGCGATCCGGAACCTCGTCCGGTATAAGGGATACACTGCGATAAACATTTCCGGACTTGCAATTGGAATTGCTGCATGTTTACTGATTTTCGTCGTTGTTCAGTACGAATTAAGTTATGATAAGTTTCAACCGAATTATGATCGCGTCTACCGCGTTGTCAGCTCGGGCAAAAGCAGTTCGGGTAAGGTTAGTACAAACCCTGGCATTCCCTGTCCTGCATACGATGCATTGAAAGCAGATTTTCCGCAATTTGAAAAAATCGCAGCGCTCGCGTCTACTTCAGAAAGCCAAATAACAATTCTGGGCACGAATGCAAACTCCGATGTCACTACCAGTAAGAAATTAATAGAGGAAGGAAATATTGGATTCACGCAACCGGAATATTTTGACATCTTCAAAATGAAATGGTTTGCTGGAAGCCCGGCATCATTAGCCCGTCCCGGTACTGCAGTATTGGATCAGAAAACAGCAATAAAGTATTTCGGCGATTGGCAGCAGGCGATGAACCAATTTATCAAACTGGATAATGCAGTGTTAGTTCAGGTTGTTGGTATTATTGAAGACGCAAAGCCGAATTCTGATTTCCCGATCTCCTTTTTTGTTTCTTACGAGACGTTTAAACAAAATCCAGACTATTTTAACTACTCGCCGGAATGGGGAAGCATCAGCAGCAATCACCAGGTGTATATTCTGCTCCCAAAAAACGTCACTGCTCAAAGCATTTCTGCACAATTGCCCGCGTTTATTAAAAAGCACTACGAACAATCTGACCGGTTTACGAGGTTTCATACTCTTCAACCATTGAAGGAAATGCATTTCGATCAGACATACGGCACATTTGGCGACCATAGCACAAGCAAAAATATTTTATGGACGCTGGCATTGATTGGTGTGTTGATTATTGTAATGGCTTCTATCAACTTTGTTAACCTTTCAACGGCACAAGCAGTTGGCAGAAGCAAAGAAGTAGGCATTCGCAAAGTACTGGGTAGCCAGCGCGGCCAATTAATTGCGCAAGTACTTGGTGAAACATTTTTGATTGTATTGATAGGAATTATACTTGCAATAGGAATCGCAACCCTTGCCATGCCTTTCTTATCCAGGGTGGCGAGCGTTCCGGCAACTATTTCTTTGTTTTCGATTGGAACGGTACTTTTCCTTGTTGCTGTACTTATCTCGGTAACATTATTATCGGGCATTTACCCGGCGCTAATCGTTTCAGGATTTCGCCCGGCACTTGCATTAAAAAGCAAAATAACGTCTGCAAATGTTGGCGGCATTTCTCTACGCAGAATTCTCGTCGTGACTCAGTTTTCAATCTCTCAAGTTTTGATCATCGGAACGATTGTAGCTGTCAGCCAAATGAATTATGTCCGTAATGCAGATCTTGGTTTCGATAAAGAAGCAGTATTTGTTGTTCCCGGTTATTCTGATAGTGTGAATCTTGCACGCATGCAGCCTTTCAAGCAACAACTGTTGCAAAATGCAAACGTGTTGTCAGTCGCGTTTGCGAGTGACGAAGCTTCATCAGATAACAATTGGGCATCAAATTTCGGATTCGATCATAAGGAAGACGAAGACTACGCGGTGTTTCACAAATTCGGCGATGAAGATTATATCAAAACGTTCGGTCTGCAATTAGTTGCAGGAAGAAATTATCAACCATCTGACACTTCACGTGAAGTGGTGATAAACGAAACGCTTGTAAAAAAACTTGGATTGAAAAGTCCAGATGAGGCAGTTGGAAAAACGATCCGCATTGGTCATCAAACCTGGTTGCCTGTCGTTGGTGTTGTGAAAGACTTTCATATGAACTCGTTGAAGGAGGAATTGAAACCACTAACTATTACGTCCCGCCAACGATTCTATTACGTTGCTGCTGTAAAAGTGCGTACAGCAAATCTTACTCAAACCACTGCCGCAGTTCAGAAATTATGGGAGAAAACATATCCTGAGTATGCCTTTCGTGGTCATTTCGCTGACGAAACAATCGACCTTTTTTATCGCCAGGAAACTCAGCTTGCTTTGTTATACAAAATATTTGCTGGCATCGCGATTTTCATTTCCTGCCTGGGGTTGTATGGACTTGTTTCCTTTATGGCCGCACAAAAAACGAAAGAGGTTGGCATTCGCAAAGTGCTCGGTGCTTCTGTAGGAAGCATTGTTTATATGTTTTCGCGCGAGTTTACCATCCTCATAGCACTGGCATTTGTTATTTCAGCGCCGATTGCATGGTATGTGATGAAAAACTGGTTGCAAAACTTTCAGTTCCAGATAAGCGTTGGGTGGGGCGTGTTTGCATTGGCAATTGTTAGTTCAATAATTATTGCATGGATTACTGTTGGGTACAAGGCAATAAAAGCAGCAGTTGCTAACCCTGTAAAAAGCTTGAGGAGCGAATAAATCAGGTCGTGAATTTTCAAAACACTGTACATGTTTGCAAATTATTTTAAAACGGCGTTCAGAAATCTATCAAGAAACAGCGTTTACTCTATTATAAATGTCGCAGGACTTAGTATTGGCCTCGCGTGTGTCATGCTCATCATCCTTTTTACAAAAGATGAACTGAGCTTTGACAAATTTCACGACAAGGGCGAGCAACTTTATCGGATTGTAATTGAGAATCGTAAGCCCGATGGGAGTGTTGAGAATACATTTGGTAATGTCGGTCACCTGCAAGGTCCCCGTTTCAGTACTGCTCTTCCGGAATTTGCGGCTTACCTCCGATTTCGGAACGACTACAAGGATGTCAAACGCGGAACGGATGTAAAAGGCCAGGAGATATTTTTAGCTGATTCAAATTTTTTCAGTTTTTTCACTTTCCCACTGATCGAAGGAAATCCACGTACCGTTTTACTTCAACCGAAATCTGTTGTTATAACAGAAGACATAGCAGAGCAATTTTTCGGTAGCACCGATGTTATTGGCAAAACGATCGAATTTAAAAATGGCGAGCAATTTGAGCCGTATCAGGTTACCGGTGTTGCGCGGAATCCACCGCAAAACTCATCGATTCGTTTCGGTATTGTTATGCCCATGATTGTTTCGCCCGAAGAGCTTAGCGAAACAATGAACTGGTTTAATAGTTTCCAATCTACGTTCGTTCGGATACCAAAAGGTACAAACATTAAGAGCCTCGAGACAAAGATGCAAGACTTTTTCCTGAAGGATGCTGCAACTGCCATTGCAATGGCCAAAGAGAAGTTCAATTTCAATAACACCTACATACACAAGCTTCAGCCGTATACGGATATACATCTTAGCAAAGAAAATGGACCCAGCAACGGAATGTCCGGCGGAAGTCAGCCATTGTATTCCTATATCCTTACCGGAATCGCCGTCTTCATTCTTCTTATTGCTTGTATCAATTTCATTAACCTCACCGTTGGTCGCTCTGTTAAACGCGCGAGAGAGATTGGTGTTAGAAAAGTGATTGGCGGTACGCGTAAGCAATTGGTGTTTCAATTTTTAGCCGAATCATTTGTTCTTTGTGCTTTCTCCTTCGTTTTGGCGATTATTCTTGCGCAAATGTTATTGCCCACATTCAATTCGCTCGCAAATAAATCTCTTTCCTTATCGTACCTTCTCGACGCAAAGCTTGTTACCGGGTATTTTGGCCTGCTGGTTTTGACCGCTTTATTGTCTGGTTTTTATCCTGCATTTGTACTCTCTCTTTTCAACCCTGTACAAACATTATACAACCGATTCAATCTCACAGGTAGAAATTATTTGCAAAAAGGATTGGTGGTTTTCCAGTTTGCACTGGCAACACTGATGATTGTTGCCACAGCGATCATCTATCTGCAATTTCAATATCTCACCACAAAGGAATTGGGATACGATGATAAGAATACGCTGATTGTAAATCGCTGGGGCGTTAAACCGGCGGAAGTAGATCTATTCCGCAACGAACTGGTAAAAAATCCTAACATCGTTGCTGTTGCGGGCAAAAACGGGGGCTGGAACTCGACTATGGCTCGCATTAACGGAAAGGAAGAGATGGAATTTGTTTATGATCGTATTGATGAAGACTATTTGCCGCTTTTAAAAGTTCCTATTGTAAAAGGAAGAAATTTTTCCAGAGAATTTCCGTCTGATTCGAGTCAGTCGCTGCTCGTTAATGAATCATTCGTAAAGAAGGCGGGTTGGAAAGATCCGATCGGGCAGGAGATCGACTTCTGGTACAATGAACAAAAGTTTAAAGTTGTTGGTGTTGTAAAAGATTATCACTTCGATGCACTCGGTCAGGAAATAAGACCGCAGGTTTTTAATATTTCTAATCGCCGTGACCTGGGAAGAATTCTTGTTCGTGTCAAACCCGGTGCAGAAGCTTCAAGCATCGGCCAGGTTACAGCGCTATTTAAAAAGATGTTTCCGTTGTCACCTTTCGAGTATAAGTTTAAAACTGATGAAAACCTGGAACAATACCAGCAGGAAAATAAATGGAAGCAAATGATGCTGTTTGGTGCAGTCATCACCATTTTCATTTCGTGTATCGGCTTATTTGGATTATCGGTACTATCTGCAGAAAAACGGACAAAAGAAATCGGGATCCGAAAGGTTCTTGG
>JACMLR010000128.1 GCA_014379515.1 Chitinophagaceae bacterium | reverse complement strand
TTTACTTTTTCAGGAATAGGTACAAGGTACCAGTTGACGATGTATTCAATGGTTTCGCCTGGTTGTAACAAACGGTACGCGCCCTGATTCTCGAGTTCGGTATAGCTTTTCGCTTTATTGATATAGACCTCTACTTCACCCTGTTGCGGAGCATAGTTTTCAGGTTGAACATCAGGGAACTGCTTGATAAACAAGTACCCTTCAAATGCATAAGCCACCCAACCTTCATTGGCTGTTGAGAATAATTTTTGATGATCGGGAATTGGGTCCTTATTGATTGAAATGTATTTAATACCATCCTTTAGAAGATCAGGTTTCAGGTTCGAATCTGGAACTTTTCCCATGCCGCCATCGGGAAAAAAGGCAAGTCCGCCACATGGTACCCGTGTAACTTCCCATGGTCCAACCGACTTTGCTTTTCCGGAGATATTTTTAATCAGGTATTTAATCCGGATAGAATTATTTTCCGCAGCCTGCCAGGTCTTCTCTAACTGAAATCCACTTTTTGAATCCGGGTCACTGGTCATTTTCAAAATATCACCAACTTTTTCAACCTTATATTTCTGGTTGTCGAGTACTTCAAATGGTGGCCAGCCCCATTCACTTTGAGGTGCCGTCCATAGCGTCGAGCCAAAATTTTCGTGTTCGGATGATTGAGTTACGATTTCCTTTTGATTGTATGTAAATGAAATAATTCGTCCGCCATTAGCGGAAATTTTCATAACCGTTTTCCCGGCTTTTACCTCAAATAACTTATCCGCCCCGGCTTTTACCTGGCAAAAATATTCGACGGCAAAGACTGACGGAATTAGTAAGAGACAAACTATGAATATTTTAAATATTCGGCTCATAAAATTAACTTTAAGGTTTAAATGATTGATATAAAAATGGTAAAGCGATCCTCAATGCTTTTTCATTTTCTTTAATATCGCCGCGGTAAAAAATAGTGAAATTTGAAACGTTCTTTGTTTCTGAAATGGAGAACAAGCCGCTATTTTCAACTTTAATAGTGCAGTTTATCAAGTTGTTGGGTAATTTAAGATCTGTTTTCAACACATTTTTAAGAGACTTAATCTGATAATCACTTTTATCCGTTTTTACCAATATTCGATCTGAAATATTGATCCAGATAGCGGTTTCCCAAACATAACTTTCGTTTGAAAATAAATCTTTCTTTACTGTAAAAATGGTGTCGGAGTCCATACAACGCAAAAAGTCATTCCGACAGACCCGTCCATAGGCATATTTCAAATAGCGTCGAAGTTTGGGATCCATATTTTCAATAAAGGATAAATTCGGCAACTTATAGTAGGTATTGTGGCTGTCGTAACTAAACGGATAGTTTTTGCTTCCATAAGCAATACTATCCTTATTCGCAGCCGCGCAAGGATAAATAGCTATTGGTAAGTCTGATTTCAACAAGCGAACTACGGCATTGGTATCGAGAGCAACATTCCACTCCAGAAATACTGGAGCACTTGTTCCTGCAGAAAGATGAATTTGTTTTACCTTTTTCCTGAAAAGGGCAGGATCCCGGTTATAGGCAACAGCAATAGAACGAGCTGATCCAAATGAAGCTATTTGAACACGTTCTTTGCTTTCCCGCAATGTCTTTAAAATAAGTTCAACTCCTTGTTGTTGAAAAGCCGGTACATCAAGCATTTTATCATGAATATCCTTCATATTTGAAAAAGGTCCTACCGCAACAGGAACATTTCGTCCAAAAATGTAGTTGAGTTGCAAAACAGGAATAAATCCCGGATCACGAGGCCCGTTAGAATCCGGGAATAATCCTTTCCCTGGGTCGGAGGCCAATGGCTTACGGAATACTTCGGTACAGTCAAGTATTATCGCCTTTAAATTAACTTCGGGAAGGGCATAGGCGGCGACCAAATCAAAATTATCGCCAGGATCCTGAAAAGGGTGATACAAGTCAGTAACTACAATAACCGGATTCTTATTGCCCGCTTTTGACTGAGCATAAGAATTACTGAAAAAAAATAGAAATCCAATAGTCAGGAATAGAATTAACGAACACCCAATCATGCCTCTTATATTATTCACTATTTGACAACTTTTATGCATATTTAATCAGATAAACTGTTAATTTCGAAGTATTAAAACCACTGCTAATATTCAGATTTACTGAGCTGTTATTCAAAACAGCTTTAATCGATTTTATTCCCTCCTTCTGATACTGAAAATTCTCGAAGGCCCATATAATCTAGGCGTTTTCATACTCGGAAGATTGGGTTAAGATTTCCTTTTGATCATATATAATTGATCTATTCATTTTGCAAATCATTGGTATTTATTATTGAAAACAATTGAGTTTTTTATCACCCATTTCGAATTCGAGCAAACCTCCGGCAACAATGGTTTTGTGGTCGATATAAATTGATTTCCAAACTTTTCCATTCAGTTTAACCAATTTAACGTACCGATTTTCATGGCTCAACCCGGTAGTTTTTATAGTGAATTTTTTATTGTCAGGAAGCTGAATGATAGCTTCTTCAAACGTGGGAATGCCCAAAACATATCGCGCTTCAGCAGGATTAACCGGGTAAAAACCAAGTGAACTGAATACATACCAGGCAGACATTTCGCCTCCATCATCGTTTCCAGGCAATCCATCCGGATTGTTAAAGTAGGTTTTCTGCATTATTTCCCGAACCCGTTCCTGTGTTTTCCATGGCTTTCCGGCATAAGCGTATAAATAGGCGGCATGATGATCGGGTTGATTTCCCTGCGCATACTGCCCAATCAACCCAGAAACATCGGCGGCATAACTGCCTGTCAGATAAGTTGGCTGATCGAACAACGAATCGAGTTTGGAACAGAAAGCTTCTTTACCTCCAATGAGATCAATCATTCCCTGTACATCGTGCATCACATGCCAGTTATATTGCCAAGCGTTCGATTCCATATAATCCTGTCCCGGAAATTGATGGCTCACCGCCCGCGGATCGAAAGGTGTCCGCCACGATCCATCCGACAGTTTTGGCCGGAAGAATCCGGTGGAAGAATCATAGAGATTTTTGTAATTCGACGATGATTTTTCGAATTGAATAGCATTTTCAGCCTTGAGGGCTCTTCCAATTTGAGCAATATTCCAGTCGCAAAAAGCGTATTCCAAGGTTTTCGGAACACTCATGTTGAACTTGTCAGCCGGAACAAAACCTTTTGTTACAAATTCCGCATGTCCGGAAAAACCGCCATTTATGGCATTTCCAACGAGATAATTGTAGGCTTTCTCCGCATCAAACCCTTTGAATCCTTTCGCAATAGCTTCTGCGATTACAGGCGCAGCAGAATATCCTGCCATGTTAAAACCATTCTTTCCTGCCAGACACCAAAGCGGAAGGAGCTTGTCGCTGCTGTAATCGGCTTGCGCCAGCATTGAATTTATCATGTCATTTATCTTGTTAGACTGGGTGATGGTCAACAGCGGATGTAAGGTTCGGTAGGTATCCCAAAGAGTAAAAAAAGTATAGTTCACAAAACCTTCGTTTGAGTGTTTTTTTCCGTCTGCCGCCAAAAATGAGCCATCCACATCATTGAAAAGGAAAGGGGTAAGTGTGCTATGATACAAAGCCGTATAAAACATCGACTGCTGATCGGCTGTGCTACCTCGGACTTTGATTTTACCAAGTTCATACTCCCATGCCTTCCGTGCATTCGATACAACCTGATCGAAATTCCAATCAGTGATTTCAGCAAGTAAATTATTCGAAGCTTCACTTTTGCAAGTGAATGAAATACCCGCTTTAACAAGCAATGGATGTGCATCTTCAGCAAAGAATAAACAAGCTTTGACATTTTGTCCGGATACTTCTTTCAGCCCGAAAGTGTTCTTTCCTTCGACCTGAAATTCAGCTTTTGCAATTGGTTTCGAAAAGATGGCCGTCATAAAAGTAGTGATCCCATTCCTGGTCAGACGTGTCATGCTGATTGTCGTATCGTTTTCTATTGAAAATGAAGCAGCCGCTGGATTTGCCCATTCACCCAATCCATGCACAAGATCAATCAGCAGGTGATCCGACTGCCCTTTAGGAAAAGTATAACGATGAAAACCAGCATGTTTTGTTGCAGTCAGCTCCGCAATTACCTTGCTATCATCAAGCATAACAGAATAATAACCGGGGAAAGCCTTCTCACGGGCATGCGAAAATCGTGAACGATATCCTGCATCAGAATGATCTGCATTTCCAGGTTCAAACTGAGTCTCACCAGTTCCGGGCATAAACAAAAAATGACCGAAACCCATGCCATTGCCGCTTGTATGCATATGACTGAAACCAAGAATGGTAGAATCAGAATAATGATATCCGGCACTCCATCCAAAACCCTTTGTATTGCAGTCGGGACTCAATTGTATCATCCCGAACGGAACAACGGCTCCCGGAAAGGTCAATCCCCCAAATGGAAACGTAGCCGCGTTATCCCGGATCGAATCGTAACTAATATCGCCCGGAATTGCCTGAACATAACCTCCAGTTCCGATGTAAAGGTTTACCTTATCTATGTTTCGCTCTGTTTTGCAGGAATAAAAAAGGTCTAAACAAAGGGCTATGATTAAAAATAGAATAACTCGTCTCATGTTAACCCATCAATTATGCCAGTGAAATTTTATATACAGTTTGTTGGGATGCTTTAAAAGTGTCAGTATCCTTCAACTTTATGGATGCGTTGTCAATAACATTGGTGACTGTTTTTATTCCTTTCTGCGAATATTCAAAGTTTTCGAATGCCCACAAAACCGATGTGTTTCCCTGCGAATAAACCACTCCCTTTTCTCCGGGCAAGATTTCACGATTGTACATAAAGTCAGTCACCTTATTAAAAACTTTGAGCAGCGCGTAAGCAACAGGATTTTCTGTCCCCAGCATCAGCTTGTCTTTTTTGATATCCCAGTACATTTTCCACATCATACGGTATGCCAATCCTTTAAAGAATGTATCCATTGGCTCAAACCCCGCTTTTCTTGCAGATGCCTCGTTGAAATCACAATAGCAATCAGCCCAAAGCGGAAGTGTTGAAATGCGATCGATCATGTCGGGACCAGTGCGGTTAATTCCAAATACCCCCATATCTTCACCGCAATAATGGTAACCGTCTTTTTGCATCTGTGCAATAAGGCTTAAATGTGCATGGTATTGCGTATGAATAAGTTTAGACGGTTCAACTTCTGGTCGGAATTTACCAGTAACATCTTTCTGATCAAGTGTTGCACCTCCCCAACTTTTTGATTCGTCGAATTGAGCATGATGGAATTTATCGCTCGACATATTAAATGAGGAATCGAGAAAAATCCCCTCTATGCCAATTTCATCGTGAAAATATTTCCACTGTTTGAGCCAGTAGGTGCGAATATCCTGATCGCGCAGGTTCAGTGCACAAAAACGTGGAGTATAATGATCGGCTTCAATCGCGTTGGAAGCATTTCGGACAAATGGCGATTTGGCTTTTTGGATTACCTCCATGATAGAACCTTTTTCAGGAAGAAACTGAATTCCTTTGGGTCTTCCATCATGATCTCTGAATCGTTCAGTTAAGGATGAAATAGCGGTGTTGCCCCACATTTCAACATGTGCCCCACCCATTTTAACTGCCTGGCAGAATTTCTTCAGTTTATCTTCGCCAACAACTTCAGCTATTTTAAAATCGACATTACAACATATATTCGAGACTCCCCAAACATTCATATCGTTCTGACATTGATTGGGGATAAATATTGTTTTGACACCTGCCTCCAACAGTTTGGGCACTCCTTTACTCGTATACCGATCGAAGTCGGGTTCGCTCCATTCTTCGATGACGCCATATGTTGAAATGCGTTCCCGCTTCATACCAATCTGTTCATGAAGCTCTTCATGAACCATTTCCCGAATATCGTTATAAAGATTAGCACGTCCCACGCGGTCGAGTTGACCCGGAATCCAGAAGACTTCGACGGGAGATGTCTCAAACGTTTTCGCCAGGTCATTGCAATGCTCATGAAAATGGACAATTTCATTTCCGCCACGCCACTTTTCGAACAACGATCGGATGTGAGAAACCTTGCCTGGAAAAGTAACCAACGTTCCTTCATTGGAACTTGTAAATGTAAATCCCTGAAAATGTGTTTGCAGCGGATGAAACTGGAAAATATTTGGATTAGCAATACCGGGTAAATACCATTCGGTTGAGTAAAAATCTTTGGGTTCACTAAACTTTACAATTGAATCGACCACGCCATTGCGCATCCATAACTCATTGCCAACGGCAGCACCGCCAATTTCCCATGAAGCACGGTCGGTGATTTTATAGATCGCCAGCGATTCGCTTTTAAACAGGTATTGATAACTAAATCCCTTCGCTGTTATCTTACCAATTTTTCGCGTTACAGGCTTAATTTGCATGGTAAATTTAGTATCAGAAGTATCCTCTGGCCCTTTGGTCCAATCGGTCATATTACGACGGTTGCGTACCGTATGTAGCATCCATTCCATCGTGTTCCCCAATTGTTTTTGGACGCTGAAATCGAGTGTGATACCTTCTTTAGTTACAGTCTTATCCGATAACTTGAAATTTACCAATTCGATAGCTTCGGGAGTTGTCACCTGGGCAAACATGGGAAGTTTATTACTTCGAAGTGAAACGCCATCAGTTTTTACATTGCCGATACCCAAAAAATAATCTCCTGAGAACTTGAATTCAAAGTCGAAACCATTTAAATTAGGTTCAAATTTTGAATGATCCTGAAGTATGTCAGGTTTAGAAGAAGAAGCTTTGCCGGCAAAGGGAATTGTTAATGCGGCGGCACCAAGCCCCATTTTTTTCAGAAAATCTCTGCGATAGTTATTAGTCGTCTTCATATTTTTAATATTATGGTATTTATTTTCAAATTAAGCATAGAATAACCAGACCACATGATTGATAATTATTTTTAATAATTTATCAAACAAATAGTTACACAATTTACAACACAATCAAATAACAGATTCCTAGCCAAAACACGCTTTGTTTTGGCAAACAGAACAAAATTAATCCATCGCTTTTGCCCCTTTTTTCATTTCCGGCAAAACGGGCTGATCTTCTTTGTTAAAAAGATAGTTTCCCATTACCAGATAATCCATTTCAGTTGACATAAAGCAACGATAAGCATCGTCTGGTGCACAGACAATTGGCTCGCCTCTGACATTGAAACTTGTGTTCACCAATACATCACATCCGGTTAGATTAGCAAATGCTTTTAATAGCTGATAAAACCGTGAATTTGTTTTTAAGTGAACCGTTTGCACACGAGCCGAATAGTCTACATGCGTGACCGCTGGAATATCTGATCGCTGATGATAAAGCCGTTTCAATATCGGACTATCGAAACCGGCAACAGGATCAGCAATCCATCGTGATTGTTTGACCGGACCAACGAAAAGCATGTAGGGCGAAGGATGATCAAGATCGAAATATTCGGTTAACTTTTCCTCCAAAACAGCCGGGGCAAATGGCCGGAAACCTTCACGGTATTTGATGCTTAGATTCAACTTACGTTGCATCTCCGGATTCCTGGCATCACCAAGTATAGAGCGGTTTCCCAATGCACGCGGGCCGTACTCCATTCTTCCCTGAAACCAACCAACGATCTTGCCTTTTGCCAGAAATGAAGCCGTTTCGTTTGTCAATTCTTCAACTTCCTGAATATGTTTCGCTTTCGCGTTGTATTTTTGAATTATCTTCTGAATATCCTTATCCGTAAATTCCGGACCTAGCAACGAACCGCACATCCCATCAGGTAATTGTGGTGTCCGCAGACGATCCGATCCAATATACCAACCAGCAAGTGCCGCACCCAAAGCGCCACCAGCATCACCCGAGGCAGGTTGAATCCAGATGTCATCAAACACTTTATGATTTAGCACTTTACCGTTGGCGACACAGTTCAATGCGACGCCTCCGGCCATTACCAGATTTTTACAACCAGTGATCTCCCGTGCATGTCGGGCCATCCTGAGAACGATCTCTTCAGTTACCTGCTGTATTGCCAGCGCAAGATTCATATAAGCCTGCGTAATTTCACCTTCCGGATTTCGGGGAGGTATTCCAAAAAGCTGTTCCCATTTCCGGTTATTCGTCATTTTGAGGCCTGTTGCGAAATCAAAATAACTCATATTTAGAATAATTGACCCATCATCCATTATATCAACGAGTTGATTCAATATTTTCTGTTTGAATTCAATGGTTTGTTTTCCATTTACAATCCCATATGGCGCCAACCCCATCAATTTATACTCACCGCTATTTACCACAAAACCAATGTAATAGGTAAAAGCAGAATAAAGAAGTCCAACTGAATGTGGGAAATGCAACTCTTTTAGAATCTTGATTTTGTTGTTGGTTCCAATACCAATTGTGGAAGTTGCCCATTCGCCTACGCCATCAATCGTTAATATGGCGGCAACTTCGAATGGTGAAGGATAGAAAGCGCTTGCAGCGTGTGAAAGGTGGTGTTCGGAAAATGAAATAGCACACGGAATTTTTCCGAACTTTGCCAACTCATCCCGTAACATCCTTTTCATAAATAACTTATCCTTTATCCATAAAGGAATAGCGGCGACAAAACTCTGAAATCCTTTCGGTGCAAACGCATGATAAGTTTCGAGCAAACGCTCAAATTTCAGAATTGGCTTCTCGTAAAAAACAATGGCAGAAAGCTCTTCGAAAGAAATTCCAGCTTCATCCAAAACAAAGGCAATTGCCAGCGCCGGAAAGCGGTCGTCGTGCTTGATGCGACTAAAACGCTCTTCCTGCGCGGCTGCAACAATCTGTCCATCGACCAAAATTGCGGCTGCACTGTCGTGATAATAAGCTGATATTCCTAAAATTGCTTCAGGCATAGTTTTTTAGAATATGGTATAAATAAATGGAGCAAGCGCCGATCCTCCCGAAAGAACTATCAGTGCACCCAACAGCAATAAAATGAAAATCAATGGCCAGAGCCAGTATTTCTTGCGGGTTTTCAGGAATACCCATAATTCTTTTAGAAATTCCATATATTGATTGCCTTTACTATTTTTAGTTAAAACGGATATTTTAAGTCGGATGCCATAAATTCATGATTTCGTTCTGTATAGGCAGAATTACCTCCTTTTTTGAATTGATGAATGCGCATCGAATCTTTGCCCAACGCTTTTCTTATTAATCCCATGGGCGCAACCAATCCCCAAAATATCGCAAAAAGCACGATACGCGAAGTCATC
>JACMLR010000127.1 GCA_014379515.1 Chitinophagaceae bacterium | reverse complement strand
GATTCGGTGACCTGCCATTTGCGCGTTACGAACTCTGGTCAGGAAATCTGCTATAGGATCAGTTACCATTGTATATTAATTATTCAGTTCACAATTTTTGCCGTGAGACAAGCGACGTTTATCATTTAATACTAACTACACTCACGAATTGTAGTTGTATAGTTGGCGTTTCTTACCAGGATGCTTTTCTCACCCCCGGAATCTTGCCATTCAACGCAAAATCACGGAAGGATACACGCGACATTCCAAAATACCGGAGATACCCTCTTGGACGACCAGTTATCTGGCAACGGTTTTTCAACCGCACTTTAGAAGAATTCTTTGGAAGTTCATCCAGTGCTTTCCAATCGCCTGCAGCTTTAAGTGCAGCACGCTTTTCAGCATGTTGAGCAACCAGGCGTTCTCTTTTACGTTGTCTGGCTTTAACTGATTCTTTTGCCATGATTGATTGAGTATTTAAATTTTTGTATCTGCCGTATTTGAGGCAAATACAGAATTTTTATTTAGTCTTCTTTTTTGTTTGTTCTGAATGGCATACCCATTTCTTTCAACAGTTCATATGCTTCTTCATTGTTGCCTGCAGTCGTTACAAAAGTGATATCAAGACCAGTAATCTTATTCACTTTATCGATATCGATTTCAGGGAAGATGATTTGTTCAGTTACACCGAGTGTATAATTGCCTCTGCCATCGAACGCTTTTTCGTTGATTCCTTTGAAGTCACGAACACGTGGCAATGCTGTAGAAATCAAACGATCCAGGAACTCATACATTTTTGCACCACGTAATGTTACACGTGCGCCGATGGGCATGTTCTTCCGGAGTTTGAAGTTCGAAATGTCTTTTTTAGACATTGTAGCGATTGCCTTTTGGCCGGTGATCGTAGTCAACTCATCCAGTGCGATGTCGATGAGTTTTTTATCGGTCACGGCACCATTTACCCCACGGTTGAGGCAAATTTTTTCGAGGCGCGGAACTTCCATTACAGAGCCATAGCTGAATCTTTTCATCATTGCAGGTACAACATCCTGTTTGTACTTGTTGGCTAATCTCGGAGAGTATTTTGTTGTTGTGCTCATTGTCTTTTCTTTTATCGATGTCTGCAACCGATTTTGCGGTTGACTTATTTAATTGCTTCGCCTGATTTTCTGGCAACACGGATCAGTTTTCCGTTTTCGCGCGTGCGCGATACTTTGCTACCACCACCGCTCTTCGCATCATACAACATTACGTTGCTGATATGAATCGATGCTTCTTTCTTTACAATACCACCTTTTGTATTTCTGGCAGAAGGTTTTGTATGTTTTGTAATGATGTTCACCCCTTCAACCAGGACGCGCGATTCTTCCGGAAACACTTCCAGAACCTTGCGGGATTTTTTAGTGTCTTTGTCGTCGCCGGCAATTACAACTACGTTATCACCCTTTTTGATGTTGAACTTCGGTTTGAATCTGTTGCTCATTTATTTTCGCTTTGAGCTTATAGCTGATACTACAAGCAGTTTACTTTTTATTTTCGGATCGACTTCTGTTATGCTTACAGAACTTCAGGAGCCAATGAAATTATCTTCATGTAACCTTTATCACGGAGCTCACGGGCAACTGGTCCAAAAATACGAGTACCACGAGGCTCATCACTTTGGTTTAATAGAACAACAGCGTTATCATCAAAACGGATATATGATCCGTCTTTACGGCGAAGTTTGTTCTTAGTGCGAACGATTACTGCCTTTACCACTGTACCTTTTTTGATACCGCCGGCAGGGATTGCATCCTTAACTGTAACAACAATCTTGTCACCAATCTTAGCATAATCCTGGCCGCTATTACCCAGCACACGAATACACAACACCTCTTTGGCTCCGCTGTTATCCGCTACATTCAATCTGCTTTCTTGCTGAATCATTTTTTTAAGCTTTGAGCTATTATCCGCCGTGGCGAATGCCAGCATTTAAAAACTTTCTTGTTTATATACTTATCCAGGCTCACAACAAGTTACTGTTGCTGACAAGGAACTATTTCGCCTTTTCTACGACTTCTACTAATCTCCAACGCTTTGTTTTACTAAGCGGGCGGGTTTCCATGATACGTACAGTATCTCCTACTGTGCACTCATTCTTTTCATCATGTGCATGGAACTTCGTCGTCTTTTTAACGAACTTACCATAGATGGGGTGCTTTACTTTTCTCTCCACCGCCACTGTGATGGTTTTGTCCATTTTATTTCCGGTTACAACACCGGTTCTTATTTTCCGAAGATTTCTTTCTTCCATTTTTATAAGCTTTTAGCTTTTATTGACTAGTTACCGCAAACAGTTGATTAATTAGCAGCAATCTGTTTGTTGCGCAAGAATGTTTTCAATCGTGCCAGGTCTTTACGAAGCGCCCGGATGCTCATTGGGTTTTCCAATGGTGTAATTGCGTGTGCAAATTCCAGTTTCTTAAGACGGAGTTCATCTTCCTGGATCTTTGCTTTAAGATCTGAGTCGTTCAGGTCTTTTACGCTTGTTACAAAATCAATTCTCTTGGACATATTATTTCGATTTTCAAATTATCTTATCAGATTGCTGTTACATCCGGACGAACAATAAACTTTGTTCTGATCGGCAACTTTTGAGCTGCAAGATGGAGAGCTTCTTTTGCGATTGCTTCCGTTACACCATCTGCTTCAAAAATGATACGACCTGGTTCTACAACTGCTGCCCAGAATTCCGGGTTTCCTTTACCCTTACCCATCCTTACTTCCTGTGGTTTACGGGTAATCGGTTTATCTGGAAATACACGGATCCACACGTTCCCTTCTCTCTTCATAGCTCTTGTCAAAGCCTGGCGGGCAGCTTCGATCTGGCGGTTAGTCAACCAAACTGGCTCAAGCGCTTTCAAGGCATATGAACCAAAGGCGATACTTGTACCACGCTTAGCTACTTCCCGGATCCGGCCTTTTTGCGCTTTCCTATGTTTAGATCTTTTAGGCTGTAACATATTTATTAGCTTTTAGCTGTGAGCTGCTTCTTCTTTGCAGCATTTTTATTTCTTTCAACAGGCTCATTTTTACATTCGCCTGCTCTTTTGGTATTAATTATCTGCGGGGACCGCCACCACCTGTGCGTCCACGATCACCACCGGCACCACCACCGCCTCTTCTGTCTCCACCTGCGCCGCCGCCGCGTCTGTCGTCACGACGATCAACCGGGCGATCACTTGTTGGTCTGTCTCTTCTATCACTAACATCAGACTTACCACCAACAAAGTTTGGATTCAAATCACGCTGACCAAGTACTTCACCTTTACAGATCCATACTTTAATACCAATCTTACCGTAAACAGTAAGCGCAAACACGTTTGCATAATCGATATCCATACGAAGTGTATGCAATGGCGTACGACCTTGTTTGATTTCTTCAGTACGTGCGATCTCAGCACCGCCTAAACGGCCACTCACTTTTATCTTAATTCCTTCGGCACCCATACGGAGGCCGGAAGCAATTGCCATTTTAATAGCTCTTTTATAATTGATACGATTTTCAATTTGACGTGCGATCGTATCACCCACGATCATTGCATCCAATTCAGGACGACGGATCTCGAGGATGTTGATTTGAACATCTTCCTTACCGGTGAGTTTTTTCAACTCTTCCTTGATACGGTCTACCTCACCACCACCTTTACCAATGATGATACCTGGCTTAGAGGTATGGATAGTAACGATCAGTTTATTAAGCGTGCGCTCAATAACGATCTTAGAAATACCACCTTTGTTGATACGTGCATTCAGGTAATTCCTGATTTTATTATCCTCGATCAACTTGACAGCAAAATCTCTTTTGTTACCATACCAGTTAGATTCCCATCCGCGGATGATTCCTAACCTGGCACCAATTGGATTTGTTTTCTGACCCATATTATGGTTTAATATTTTTTAATCAATTAGATTTTGCATCTACAATCAGTGTAACGTGGTTGCTGCGTTTACGAACGCGGTAAGCACGACCCTGAGGCGCCGGAAGCATTCGCTTAATCGAGCGGGCTCCGTCAACAAAAATTGTTTTCACTACAAGTGATGAATCAGCAGCACTCTGGCCATCATTTTTCTGCTCCCAGTTATTAATTGCGCTTTTCAGCAATTTAAAAAGAGGAGTCGATGAGTGTTGCGGATGATGCTCCAGTAACGCGAGCGCCTTCTCTACTTCAACTCCACGAATCTCATCGGCAAGCAAACGCATCCTGCGCGGTGATGTTGGATAATTTCTGAGTTTAGCTACTGCTTCCATTATTATTTATTTATCGTTTGATCATATCGACATGAGCCGACTCACAAACTTTTTACGATACTTTTTTACTTGAGTGTCCTTTGAACTGGCGGGTTGGTGCAAATTCACCAAGTTTATGACCCACCATAAATTCTGTAACATAAACAGGAATGAATTTATTCCCATTATGAACAGCGAATGTATGGCCAACAAAATCCGGGGTGATCGTCGAACGGCGGCTCCATGTTTTCAACACGCCTTTCTTGTTCTTGCCTTCGTTGATCGCCAAAACTTTTGCTTCCAGTTTTGCAGCTACATAAGGACCTTTTTTAATTGAACGAGCCATTTGTTAGAATTTTCGTTTTTTGTTTTTGATTACTGATCTTCCGTCCGTCGTTTATTTAGCAAGTTTGTTTCCATCCTTACGCTGAAGAATCAGTTTATCACTTCCCTTTCCTTTTGTTCTTGTTTTCAAACCTCTTGAGTACTGACCATTTCTGCTACGAGGCTGACCACCTGACGCCTTACCTTCACCACCACCCATCGGGTGATCTACAGGGTTCATCGCAACACCACGTGTTCTTGGTTTGATACCTTTCCAACGGTTACGACCTGCTTTACCCATGCTTTGCAAACTGTGATCGCTATTGCTCACAACACCAACAGTTGCATAACAGTTGATCAATACTTTTCTCAACTCGCCAGAAGGCATTTTAAGAACTGCGTATTTTTCTTCTTTGTTGGTAAGCTGGGCAGACGAACCTGCACTGCGTGCGAGTTTACCACCCTGACCTGGCTGCATTTCAATATTGTGAATATTCGTACCGAGTGGCATGAATTTCATTTGAAGTGCATTTCCAACTTCAGGAGCTACATCGTTCCCGGAAACTACAGTTGCACCAACTGCTAATCCCTGTGGAGCGAGGATATATCTTTTTTCTCCATCAGCGTAATTGACGAGTGCAATAAACGCTGTGCGGTATGGATCGTATTCAATAGATACCACTGTTGCAGGTACACCAGTTTTGTTACGTTTGAAGTCGATCACGCGATACATTTTCTTGTGACCACCACCTCTGTAACGCATCGCCCTTCTACCCTGAACGTTTCTACCAGCTGTTGATTTTACTTTCTCAAGCAGGCTTTTTTCAGGCGTGTCAGAAGTAATCTCTGCATAGGCGTTTCCAATTCTCCAGCGTGTACCGGCGGTAATTGGTTTATATTTCCTCAGTGCCATTGTTGTGTGTTATATCTAATTAAAAAAATTTGTCAATGCTTTGCGGCGTTTGACGCGCCATTCGTTTGAATGTGATTGCTCACATTAGATGCTTCCGTAGAGGTCGATTGTTTCGCCTTCTCCAACGGTTACATACGCTTTTTTGAAAGCTGGTTTCTGTCCACTGATGAACCCTGCCTTTGTAAAACGACTTTTGCTTTTCCCTGGAACAACCATAGTGTTTACATCCACTACGCTTACACCATAGAATTCTTCAATCGCCTTTTTCACTTCCAGCTTGTTGGCCTTACGACTAACACGAAACGCATAAGTTCTGCGTGTGTCAGAAAGCTTATTGCTTTTCTCGGAAACGATCGGCTTTATTAATACTTCAGAGAGTTTCATCTCTATAAAATTTTTACGTTGATTTAATTCGCGTTGATTTCTTTCACTTCCTCAGCAATCGCTTTCACAGAACCTTCTGTAAGAACAACGAGCTCTGCATTGACAATATCATAAGTGTTCATATCATTGAACTGATATCCCAAAACATTCGGCATATTCCGGAATGACAAATGAAAATTCACATTATCATCACCGGTAAGGAACAATACTTTTTTACCGTCTGCATTCAGGCTTTTCAAAATGCTCACGATGTCCTTTGTTTTGGGAGCATCCAGTCTCACATCTTCCAGAACCAGCAAACTGTTTTCTTTTACTTTATAAGAAAGAGCAGAAACTTTTGCAAGTCCTTTTACTTTCTGGTTCAGTTTGAAATCATAGTCGCGCGGCTTTGGTCCGAAAACAGTACCACCACCTTTATATAATGGGTTACGGATGTTTCCTTTACGGGATCCACCAGTACCTTTTTGACGATGTAATTTCTTGCTGGAACCTTTAACTTCCGCACGTGTCTTAACCTTGTTCGTACCCTGACGGTTTGCACCAAGAAATTGTTTCACTGCGAGATAGATCACGTGATCATTTGGTTCTACACCAAAAATCTCCTCAGGCAGGTCAATTGTGCGGCCGGTTTTGGCACCTTTTATACTTAATACGTCTACTTGCATGATAATTCGATTAAAGATTACTTCTGTATATAAACTATAGAACCGATATGACCGGGTACATTACCGCTCACGAGGATATAATTTTTGTCTGTGAAAATCTTGATCACTTTCAACCCTTTCACTTTCACGCGATCGCCACCCATACGGCCAGCCATACGCATACCTTTCATTACACGGGAAGCATCGGATGAGTTACCCAATGAACCTGGAGCACGCTGACGATCGTGCTGACCGTGTGATTGTCCACCAACACCATGAAATCCGTGGCGTTTTACAACACCCTGGAATCCCTTGCCTTTTGATGTACCCACAACGTCAACAATTTCGCCTTCGGCGAATATTTCCACAGTGATCGATTCACCCAATGCCTGTTGCATCGATGTGTCACGAAATTCTCTTACAAACTTTTTAGCGGGAGTATTTGACTTGGCGTAGTGATTTTTTTCAGCAGCGATTGTCTGCTTTTCTTTTTTATCGCCAAAGCCCAGTTGTAGCGCGTTGTAACCATCTGTGTCTATTGTTTTGACCTGGGTTACAACACAGGGACCAGCTTCGATAATCGTACAAGCAGTTTGCTTGCCGTCCTGACTGAAGATACTGGTCATCCCAATCTTCTTTCCAATAATGCCTTTCATCTTTTTTACAGTTTGCGCCCTGTAAGGTTAAAGAGACAGGTCCGATGAAAGATCGGATCTTCAATCCCCGTTTGCTGTTGACCTTTTCCTTTGATCGCCGAAGCCCTGGCGAAGGCGATTCGCCTTCCTAAGATTTTCGACATCCCGGTTGAGATATCCACCTTCGCTATAGCTTCGGTGGACGAGGGAAGTACCAACAGTAAACTAACCTCGAAGGGCTAGTTCATATTTAAATGATTTTTAAATATACCCCCGCCTTTGGCGGAGGAACTAAACTCAGCGCTGTTTTATCCCGAAGGAGTTTACAGATAAGTTTTATAAAGAGCTACATGAAAAAACCCTGTCAGGATTATTGACCCTGACAGGGTCCTTTAATTTCTTTTACGCTTTGATCTCAACCTCAACACCGCTCGGTAAATCGAGCTTACTCAACGCATCAACCGTACGGCTCGAAGAGGTGTAAATATCCAGGAGACGCTTATGCGTACTCAACTGAAACTGCTCACGGCTCTTCTTGTTCACGTGTGGTGAACGCAATACAGTAAATATTTTCTTGCGCGTCGGTAAAGGAATTGGACCTGTTACCACCGCTCCTGTGCTACGCACAGTTTTAACGATCTTCTCGGCAGATTTATCCACCAAATTGTGATCGTACGACTGTAATTTTATTCTAATTCGCTGAGACATATTGAAAATCCACTTTTTCGAATGGGGATGCAAAGGTAGGCGTATATCACATTCACTCAAAGATATTGGGGAAGTTTTTTTACCTTTTTTTGAGCAAACCGGTGTTCGTATCCAGCTTCTCCTCAACAAACGCTTGGAAAGGAGACAAAATTCCGGTAGCTTTGTGTAAAATGTCCACTATGGCAGCATTCAATGGTCGTCGATTACCAGCAACCGCCCTTGCAATTGCAGTTGACAGCAGCATCAAAAATAAAGAGTCTATTCATAAAATGATCTGGCTCATTCTTGGCGGTAAAGAATTTATCCCGCAACAGCCGAATTCCTCCATTGATTACATCTACTTGAGCTCCAAGGGTGTGCCAAAACTTTCTATTATCAATCTTGCAGAAATCCTCAATATCACAATGAAAGATATTGCCCAGCTCCTAAGTGTGTCTTCCAAAACGCTGGGTCGCCTGGAACGCAAAGATCTGCTCGATCCCCTGGAATCATCTCTTTCCATTGAATTAGCAAGTCTCACAGCACGGGGTATCTCCGTTTTTGGTGACAGTTCGCGCTTTAATACCTGGCTCAAAAAAGAAAACCGCGCATTAAGTGGAAAACAACCGTTCGAACTGCTCAATACACCAACCGGGCTCAAACTTGTTGGTCAAATTCTCGAACGAATTGAAGAGGGAGTATATACCTAATCTATGTTTGTCTACCGAATTGCCAAAACACGGGATCGTGCGACAGACCTCAGCGGAACAGGTGCTTTCAAAGCAGGAGGCCGTTGGAACAGTGAGGGCAAGTTTGCGCTTTATACAAGCGAACACCAAGCCCTGGCTTTATTGGAGTTGTTGGTCCATGTTGACGAATCCGACCTTCCGCCCGAACTTTTTATTATCACCCTGGAAATATTAAATCCATCTCTGATTTTGGAAATTGCTGATGCGGATTTGCCCCGCGATTGGCGAATGCCCGATAACCTCAACCTAAAAGGTATGGGCGATTCCTTGCTTGCCAATAGACGGTACGTGGGCTTTAGAGCAAGATCCGCAGTAATACCGCAAGAGTACAATGTGGTTTTGAATCCCACACACCCGCAATTCAACAATGTTGTGAAACTTGTACGCACGGAAGAATTGGATGTGGATCAGCGTCTGCTTCACATCTGACTCAACTTCGCTTAGAATGATTTTTTAGCCGGTTCACTCGTCTGCCCTTGTGGCCGTGCACCCGGAGGGCAGTTTTGTTTCAGGTAATTTGTATACATCATCCCAAGATGGCGGTTCGTTCCTGCACCTTCAGAGATGCTATGGCTTCTGTTTGGATACGACATCATCTGGAACTGTTTGCCGTACTTGATCAGTTCGTTGATGAGCATATCATTGTTATTAAAGTGAACATTATCATCGCCGGTGCCATGGACGTACAAAAGATTTCCTTTGAGATTTTTGGCGTAGGTCATGGGTGATCCGTTCACAAAATCCTCGCGGTTTTCCTGTGGTAAACCCATATAGCGCTCCTGGTAAATGTTATCATACGTAAGTTGGTTTCCAACAGCAGCGATTGCAACCCCCGTTTTATAAAGATCAGGATACTGAAACATCAGGTTCAGTGTAGCAGAACCACCACCACTCCATCCCCAAACACCAACTCGTGAACTGTCTATATAATTCCATTTCAATATTTCCTTCGCTGCCATTGCCTGATCGCGAATGTTTACAAGACCAATCTTGCGGTAAACACTTTTTCGCCACGCACGGCCTTTTGGAACGGGTGTCCCGCGATTATCGATTGAAATATAAACATAGCCGTCCTTTGCCATGTTTCCCTGGTACAGGAAGTTATTGGAAACGCCGTATTGATCCTTTACATTCTGTCCCCACGGTTCCGTATAAACGTAAAACACCACAGGATACTTTTTAGTGCTATCAAAATTATCTGGCATCACGCGCCATGCATCCATTTCAACTCCTTCTCCTGTTTTCACTTTGAAGAAAACGATATTCGATTTTGTTTTATCTGCCTTTGCCAACACTTCGTTTACTTTGTCACCACCGAGTGGCATATGATCGGGTAATGAGACCATCTCGTTCGAATACGGCGTATAATAGTTTGAGAAATCATGACGTGCAAATCGTGCGGTGGGTGAAACGTCGTAGTCATGCGTCCCTTGTTGATTTGCGGGTGAAACGCGTTCCAACTTTCCTTTGCCATCAAGTTTGGTGCGATAAAGATATTTTTGTGTCGCATTTTCGGGCGATGCGTGGAAATAAACATAACCGCCTTTTTCATCAATTGCTGCGATATCCATTACATCGTAATTTCCATTGGTGACTAACGTTTCTTTCTTTCCATCACGACTGATTCGATACAAATGGCGCCAACCATCTTTTTCACTGGCCCAAAGAAATTCCTGGTTTCCTTTTAACCAATCCCAACCGCCCCAGATATAGTCATTGTCCCACGATGGCAAAATATCGATCCAGGCAGAATCCTTTTCTGAAAAAATGGTTTTGGATTCGCCGTTTTGAACATTGCATAACATCAGTTGGCTTTCGTTTTGCTTTCTGTTCAGGTGCTGGATAATTAACTCGTTGCTGTTCGCAGCCCATTCCATCCGCGGCACATACGATTGTAAAACAGAATCAGTTGGAATGCGCATCCAACGAATCGTTTTACTATCAACATTGATGACACCGATTTTGTAAGGAG
>JACMLR010000126.1 GCA_014379515.1 Chitinophagaceae bacterium | reverse complement strand
GCTACTTCTTTGTAGCGAAGGCCATCTTCTTTAATCAGTTTAAAAATCAATTTACAGCGGGGGGGGAGGCTGTTTACCGACTGTTGGATGCGCTTCAGCATCTCTGCAGTCAACATCACTTCTTCGGGGGTGCGGGTAAAGCTTTCAAGTTCGATATCAAGCTCATCGATACTGATTGCGACCTGCTTATGTTGTTTTAGAAGATATTTAAGAGCAGTATTTTTAATAGCCACATAAAGATAGACGCGGAGATTTTCAACCGATTCGAGGCTGGCCCGATTGATCCATATTCTCAAGAAAACATCTGAAACAATTTCTTCGGCAAGTTCCTTCGATCGCACAAATGAATAGGCGAACTGTTGCAGCGGTTTATAAAACCCGGTGAACAATTCACTGTACGCGGCTTCATCGTCATACATGGCGAGGCGGCGCTGCAATTCCTTTATTTGTTGCGGAGATGGCATTAGCAATAAGACTTACTTTAGGGGCGAGTAGCTGCCGCAAAGTAGCATATTTCTCAAAGAATTATTGGCACAACTTCCCTAATTTTTCTACTTTTGCCCCCTTCATAGAATGTCTTAACGCATTGTATGATTGCGCTTTTTGATTTGAATTACTATGGACCCTTAGCTCAGACGGTTAGAGCATCTGACTCATAATCAGAGGGTCGTTGGTTCGATCCCAACAGGGTCCACTTTAATTTTGCGACAAGTAATTGTTGTTTGTTTCGGGTAGGGAGCTTTGATTGTTCTCGTTAGAAAGTTTGAAGCCTTTGTTTCGTCATTCAAATTTCAAATCAACAAACTCAAATAACTCTTGCAACTCCCTTCATTGGGAATTGCAATTTGATAAATCAGGTCTCAATGGTCAACATCCATTTAACCTTTCCTTAACCGCCATTGCAGATACTTTTGAACCACATAAAAGCATTATGAAGAAAGTTGTTACGCTCGTTACTGGATTAGTTCTTTTTGTCGGATTGTACGCTCAACGTGATACCACTCAACCGGTTTCCCGCACTAAAAGAGATTGGAGCAAAGTAAATGTTGCCAATCGTCCGAAAGATCATTTTCTTCTTCAGCTCGGTTATAATTCGTGGACAAAAGCCCCGGATTCTTTGCAATTCAGCGGTATTCCCCTCAGCTATAATTTTTATTTCCTGATGGATTTCCCCTTCAAGACGAATCCACGGTATAGTGTTGCTATTGGTGCTGGCATCGCCACCGATAATATGACTTTCGAAAACACGTCAATTGATATTACCGGCAGCAGGGCGGATCGATTGAGTTTTACCGACGTTGGCGATACGAACCATTTCAAAAAATACAAACTCATAAACACCTACCTGGAAGCTCCTGTCGAACTCCGATTCAGCTCGGATCCGGAACAAAACATGAAAAGCTGGAAGGGTGCTATCGGCGTAAAAGTTGGTACAATGATCGGTGCTGGCACACGCGGCAAATCGCTTGTGAACAGTGCTGGCAATTCCGTCAATAATTATGTATTGAAAGAAAGAGCAAAACGGTACTTCAATAGTACACGTCTTAGTGTAATGGGTCGTTTCGGATATGGCATTTTTAGTATCTATGCGAGCTACCAGATTAATGCGTTTATTAAAGAGGGCGCCGGTCCGGATGTGCGTCCGCTTCAGGTTGGACTCACCATTAGCGGCCTCTAATTTCCCCATTTATTATCTTCTCAAAATGACTGTTCTTCATCTGGAAGGATCGGTCATGATTAACTATTTTTGCAGTTAAACGAATACGGTTTGCTGGATAAACAACATATAATACAGAAAGAGGAAAAGGCAATCCTGGTAGGATTGGTTTACAAAGAACAATCAGAAACGCAAGTAAAGGAATATCTCGAGGAACTCGCATTTCTCGCGGAAACAGCGGGAGCAGTTGCAGTTAAACGATTCATTCAAAAACTACCTCATCCTGATAGCAAAACATTTTTGGGGAAAGGAAAGCTTGAAGAGATTCGTCAATATATTGCTGATAAAGAAATTCGAATCGCGATTTTTGATGATGAGTTGAGTGGTGCACAAATCAACAACATCGAAAAGATCCTGGACGTGAAAACGATCGACCGCTCCGATCTTATTCTTGACATCTTCGCGCGACGCGCAAAAACCGCACAGGCAAAGGCACAGGTCGAGCTTGCCCAGTACCAATATATATTACCCCGCCTTCGTGGAATGTGGAGTCACCTTGAACGATTGGGTGGTGGTATCGGTACAAGAGGACCAGGGGAAAGTGAAATTGAAACTGACCGCCGTATCGTGCGGGAAAAAATTTCATTGCTTCGCAAGAAGCTCGCAGAAATCGATAAGCAGGCATTTACTCAACGGAAAGATCGTGGTGAATTTATTCGTGTAGCGCTGGTCGGTTATACCAACGTTGGTAAATCGACTATTATGACCTTGCTCAGTAAAAGCGAAGTATTTGCTGAAAACAAATTGTTTGCAACCCTTGATACAACAACACGCAAGGTTGTTTTTGAAACGACTCCTTTTTTATTAAGTGATACCGTAGGATTTATTCGTAAGCTTCCCCATCATCTGGTAGAAAGTTTCAAGAGCACGCTTGATGAAGTTCGCGAAGCAGATATTCTTATTCATGTTGTTGACATCTCGCATCTGGGTTATGAAGATCAGATAGGAGTAGTAAATAAAACATTGCAGGATATCAAAGCATTTGAAAAACCGATTATTACAATTTTCAATAAGATGGATCAGTATGAAAAAAATACGTTTGATGCCTGGTTGGAGCCGGAAGTCAAGGTGGAAATACTGAAAGATCTTAAAGAGCGATGGGAGAATGAACTCCAGGGCAATTGCGTTTTTATATCTGCAACTGAAAAAACAAATCTTGAAGAATTGCGCGCTACGATTTTAAATAAAGTGAGAGAGCTTTATAAAATTAGATATCCATATCGAACAGAATTTCAATTCTAGTTGAATGCGTTTTTAATAATTCTTCCTACACAATCATGAGCAAAACATTCAGGTTTCACAAGGTTGCTGAACACCTGAACGAATTGTCATTCGGCGAAAACAATATTGCAATTACAGAATTTAATGGTCGGAAGATTTGTGTTGGCAAATTCAATGATAAGCTATTTGCATTCGCGCATCAGTGTCCGCATGCAGGCCGTGTATTAGCTGCCGGATATATCGACGCAATTGGAAATGTGGTGTGTCCACTTCATCGCTTCAAGTTTAATATCTCAAACGGAAGGAACACAAGTGGTGAAGGCTATTATTTGAAGCATTGGCCGGTAGAAGAAAGAGAAGATGGAATTTGGGTCGGTGAAGAAGAGAGGGGCTTGTTTGGCAGGTAATACAATCCTCTCTCTTCAATTCTTTGTTGTGCTTCAGTTTGTTGCGATCTCGTCTACAATTGCTACTAGTTTATCCGGCATAGAAAAGAAGGGCGAATGACTGCTTGGTAATGTATACACTTTTTGACATGGCATGTTATTCAAAATGCTGGTACGGTCAAGGTCTCTTGCACCGGCGCATTGGATATAATACTTTGGAATTGATCCGTAAATTTTATCGCTGACGTTCATTGGAGTAGCTAATGCTGAAACGGGTTGCCAACGTGTAGTGCTGTTCAGTATTGCCTGATCTTCCGGCGGGCAATCGTGAGCAAATACTTCCGATGTTTTTCCCGCTGCTATCGTGCATAAGTTTCGATCTTCAGAAAATACCAGGAAATCAGCAACAATTTTTTTCTCCTCCATGTTACCCGCTTCTTTCATCGCCCGATGAATTTTTCCCACCTGGTCAAGTATCGATTCTCCATTACGAAGAAGGAATGCATCAAGAAAGATGAGCTTCTCAACTTTGTCGACACCTATTACTTCAGCTGCCTGTGTTATTACCGCACCTCCCATTGAGTGACCGACCAGGATCACTTTGCCTTTGACAGGTTGTACAAGATCCACCACCGCGTTTACATAATCATTGAGTGTAATGTTAGCAAGCGACTGTGGCGCATTTCCGTATCCTGGTAAATCCATGGTGATTACATTGTAGCCCTTAGATTCTACGAGAGGTACAACTTTATTCCATGCGAAAGAACCAAACCATGCACCATGAATTAATACAATTGTCGGTTTTGTTGATTGCGAAAAAGAATTGGTAGTCATAATTGTAAAAGAGATGAATAAAAAAATTGTTTCAAAAAAAATGCGCTTCGTTGAAACAAAATTCATCAAGATTTCAGTTGTAAAATGGTAAAAAAAGGACATTTCATTTTATAGAATTGCGCGTGTGCGATACAAGCTCTTTGCGAGGTTCAATGTACATTCTGGCGATTGGAGTTCGAGTTCATGAAACTGTGCAGGAGTCATACCTGTGAAGAGTTTGTAGTCCTTTGACAGATGTTGATAGTCGGTAAATCCAGATTTTGCTGCGATATAAGACCAATCGCTATCGGCAAACCAATTTCTTAAATTGAACGCCTTATTGAAACGGACTATTCGGGCGTACGTTTTTGGATTGACGCCAGTACGCTCAAAGAACTTTCTTTTGAATTGCTTGGTGGATAAAAAGGCGTCTCTTGCCAGCCCATCCATCGATACATGGGTGATTGATTCCCGCATTTGCGTGCTGATACTGTCTAATGGATGCTCTGCCTTTTTTGCGTTACGTATAAGCTGGTGAACAAAGGACTGAGCGATCGTTATCATTTCATTGTAATCCGCGGTATGCATCATTTCGTCGAGGGTATAATGAATGCCCGGAAATACATCTGTTGCGTTGATAAAGCGATTGGTTAATTCGAATGCGGGGATACCGGTGATTTGATAAAAGGCGGATGGTTGAAAAACAATTTGAACGTCCAGGAAATGTTGGCCGGAGAATTTTCTTACGACCGATGTTTGTTGGCCGCCAAGTACAATTGAAGAATGATGGATTTTATTTTCGTCTTCCGCTTCGGTAGTAAATTGACCCTGAAGAATGAAATGAAGACACTGTTCAGGTTTTGGAGGATATGCTTTAACTGAGACTTGAGAAATATCATCGAATTGAAAGTGCACGATGCGAATGCATTGCACAAACTTACGTAACGAGATATGCGGTATGAAATCCCTGATCAGCATGAGTAGTGTTTCCTACTCTAATGTAGGAACAATATTAGAGCGACGGGCTACTGATACCGGGTATGATAGTCACCATTATTGGTACTGCATATCGTGCTGTTTGATTCAACCTTGCTCAATGATTCTTTTCAAATTCCCCAAACTTATTTCCAGGTCTTTCGCAAGCATATTTTCAATGTTCATAAATAACATGGCTGCGTTCATTGGCCAGGGCATGGCAGATTTCATACCCCATTTTACTATTGTCTGATTAGAGTTACCCGCCTCGCTTTCGAGAATGAAAGGGGTAGTGGCCACTGCTTTAAAAGGTCGTTCGAATCTTACTTCCAATTGAATTTCTTTGTTGGTGGTAAGCTTTTTAATTTCCTGTTCTCCTTTTCCGGCCTTCTTATTTCCATCCCATGCATAAATGAACCCGACGGTGCCGTCCGCACCAGTAAATGTTTTTTTCATTTGAGGATCAGTCATTACCCATTTGCTAAAGTGATCCTGATTCCGGATATGACGGAGATAGTTGTAGACCTCGTCAACTGGTTTGTCAATCACAATAGAGCGTTGGATGGCGTATCCTTTTTTACTGAAGGCGGCGATGATTAACAGGAGGGCCACGACTCCTGCTATGACCAGTAGTATGATTAAAAAGATATTCATGTAATTAAGTTTAGTGGTGATTATATGTTCCAGCGTCAAAAATAATGTTCGTTGATAGTATTCGTAGTGTCATAATGCGACAATTTAGGGGTAGTAATGACCAATACCCTTGAGAACACCCTGAATGCCTGTAAAGGAGAACAAGCTCAAACGGTTTTATAATTAAATAGTGAAAAATTGTAATCGAGTTGTTACCGGAAAATTAAAATATCTGGATCTTTATGTTAGATTTTCCCTTCCAGGGCAATTGTAGACATAATCATACGAGTTGTTGCGAAAGATGATGGATTTTTATTTGTCGTAAATACATTACAAATGGGGTATTGGGAGTGGCTGGACAATATTGATAAGTCTCTTTTTCTTTTTTTGCACGCGGACCTCGCTGCG
>JACMLR010000125.1 GCA_014379515.1 Chitinophagaceae bacterium | reverse complement strand
TTCGGCGATGCGAAAAAAGTATTGCAGGATCTTGTTAGCGAATTAAAAAATGTCTGATCATCATTTCCTGAACTTCAAGCTATCTTTTCATTTTTGTTATTAGTATTGTCAATCACACGAATGATTCGCATTGCATAATCTACCCACATCATTATTGACTTCGTTATCAACCGCACCAGGTTTCGAGCGTGATGCGTTTGAACAGGTGCATGAGTCTGGAGAACAGGTACTATCTATTCGGTTCAATGCAAGTAAAGTCAACCACTCGCCGACTGAGCGGGTAAGCAATCAGGATATCATTCCAGCTTTTGATGAAGGCTTCAAGACACCAGCAAATGAAGCGGTGCAACTCGAATCAGCTGTGCCATGGGCAACGAATGCATTCTATTTGAATCAAAGACCATTTTTTACTTTTGATCCACGCTTTCACGCCGGCGCTTATTATGTACAGGAGGCATCGAGTATGTTCATTGAACAAGGACTCAAACAAACAACAGACCTGGGTGCCGATATAAAAGTATTGGATTTATGTGCGGCGCCGGGTGGTAAGTCAACACATCTGCAATCCCTGATTTCTCCCAATAGTTTGCTCGTTTCGAATGAGGTTATCAAATCGCGTGTAACAGTTTTAGAAGAAAACCTGGTGAAATGGGGTGGAGCAAATGTTGTCGTTACGAATAGTGATCCCCGTGATCTTTCCCGGCTCTCTGGGTTATTCGACGTGATCGTAATTGATGCGCCGTGCAGCGGCAGCGGTCTTTTCCGTCGCGATCCGGAAGCGGTTGCTGAATGGAATCTGCAAAACGTTACGCTGTGCAGTCAGCGCCAGCAACGAATCATTGCTGATGTCTGGCCGGCATTGAACGAAGGCGGAGTGTTGATTTATTCTACATGCTCATATTCTGTCGAAGAAGATGAGGCGATTGCAGATTGGCTCATTTCGGAATTGGGTGCTGATTCAATAAAGTTGGAAATTTCGAGCGAATGGAATGTCATCGAAAGTCGGTCAACAACTCACCAGGCACATGCATATCGTTTCTGGCCGGATAAGGTTAAAGGGGAAGGTTTTTTCATGGCCTGTTTTCGCAAAACGAATCACCAGGAGGGCGGAAAGCCAGTGAAAAATAACCATGTAGAGCAGGTAACAAAAAAGCAGCAAGTGATTTTAACGCCCTGGTTGGAGGATGGTTCCGGTCTCGAATTTATCAAAGTCGGCGATAGTATCATGGCCATACCTGCCTCGCTCGTCTCCGACATAAACAGGTTGATTGCATCGTCGATTTACATCAGGCAAATCGGAATTCGTCTTGGAAAGTTTGCCGGTGATCAGTTGATACCCGATCATGCGTTAGCTATGAGCGGCCTGCTTCGTCAAAGCTTTGTTGCAGTATCGTTAAAGTACCAACAGGCGCTACAATATTTACGGCGAGAAGAAGTTTCGTTAGATGAGATGCGAAGTGATGAGAAGGTTCAGAATGGTTGGACGCTGGTGAAATTCGAGAATTTTAAACTTGGGTGGATCAAAGTTCTTTCGAATCGAATCAATAACTATTATCCCAGGGAATGGCGAATCCTTAAGAGAAGTCCCTGATCAATTTTTCATCGATATGTTAAGGTAATCCGCTCAGTATCGGGTGGACTGAAACATAAAAAAAATAGTTGATCTTTGCACCATTACGAAAAACGCGCGCTATGTTGAAAACTCGTTTTTTTACGGTCGTTTTATTGTTGACAATTAGTGTTGCTGGTATGAGCCAAGCCAAACTCCAGGTTCATGGAACATCCCCCAGCCTGTATGTTGTGCACACCGTTTCAGCAAAAGAAAACTTGTACAGCATCGGACGGATTTATAATGCAAGCCCGAAAGAGATTGCCCCATTTAACTCGACGTCGATGGATAAGGCGCTTGCGATTGGACAACAACTTCGGATTCCTTTGAACGCCGCGAATTTTTCGCAAGATGGAAAGAAAGCAACCGACGAATTATTTGTTCCTGTGTATCACACTGTACAGGATAAAGAATGGATGTACAGGATCAGCACCAACTACAATAAAGTTCCAGTGGAGAATTTGCAGAAATGGAATGGAGTTACAAACGATCAGTTGAAAAGTGGTATGCAGGTTGTTGTTGGATACTTGAAAATAAAACAATCACAATCGTCACTTGCTTCGATGGGAGTTAATAAAATCCCAATCGCTACCCTGCCGCCGACGGTTGCAAAGGAACCGCCGGTTGTTGAGGATATTGCACGGAAAGATCCACCGCCGCCGGTAACGACTACAGAACAGGCAACAAAAATTGAAGAAGTAAAACCTGAAACCACGCAAGAATCAAAACCGGTCGAGGTTCATCCGGTCGTCAGTTCAACACCAGTGAAAGGCGGCTCCTTTAAGAAACTATACAGTGAATCAGGAAATGGAACTGCCGGCAATGCTGGAATATTTAGAAGTACAAGCGGATGGAACGACAGCAAGTATTACGCACTGATGAATAATGTACCCGTTGGTACCATCGTAAAAGTTAGTTTTTCTTCAACAAACAAATCTGTTTACGCAAAGGTATTAGGTCAATTGCCTGAGATGCGTGAAAGCCAGGGATTGACAATACGCATCAGCGATGCTGCTGCTGCTGAACTTGGCGTGAGCCTTACGAAGTTTTATGTTGATGTGAAATATTAGGGGAATGTGCGAATGTGCAAATATGCAAATGTGCAAATTCCTTAGTGCCATCATGTCTCCTGATTTGTGATATGTGTTTGCCGTCGAGATTAGCGCAGGCCGCGTAAAAAATCTTCAACGTTCATTCTTTTTTTACCTTCCAATTGCAATTCTTTGACGAGGATGAAACCATCCGCACATGCAAATTGCAATACGCCACGGCCATCCGTTTCATGCTCACCACGTTTTACACTATCACCAACGGTTGTAGTTCCTTTTTCGCTTCGATAAATTTTCATTGTCTTGTCGCGGAAGTT
>JACMLR010000124.1 GCA_014379515.1 Chitinophagaceae bacterium | reverse complement strand
GAGTACGAAAGAAAAACTTTCTTTGCCCGCTGCGGAGGAGTTGGAAGAATTGCTGAAAATTTATAAGTGAGCAAGGGAACATTACGCTCGTTCGAATTAATTTTGGGTTCATTGGCGTTATGCAGTAAATCCGAATAACAGATATAATCGGTACCATTGTATGAAACCTGAATTTCCCTACTATAAGATTGCTTAGACGCCTTTTCATCGTTTGAAGAACTGGAACAGTCCATTGGATCCATTTCTACCTCCTTATCAGGCATATCACTGGACAAATTCATTATGATTCGAATCTTTTGGAAAATTTCATTTTGAAGCAAAGATTGAAGCTGACTATTCTTTTCCACGCCGATAAGAATTACTCCTTCGGATTGTTTGCTTTGGGGGTATAGTCCTTTTATGAGTACGCGCAGCTCGTCTTTTACAAACATGATCCCATGCTTCCAAAAATATCTGCATGATGCGCCGGAAAGCGGAGAGGCAAAATGTATCAATAATTCATGTAGAACCTTCCTATAGTAAAAAAGTGGAATCTTTACCCAAAGATCGGACTGCCATGCTCCGTTAGACGCTATCTTGAAAAGATCTTCTATCGGGTGAGCGTCTGGTAAATATTGCGGGGCTAAATACCAGGTAGAGTCGGTTAGCACCGGGTGTGGAAAAATCATTTCAAGTCTTAACGCAAGTTCAATAAAAATTTTCGTCGTCGACTCATCACCCAATTTGATTTGGCTCTCCGTAAACTCTCCTCCTGCCTTTCGAACATCATCGTTCAAGACCTGGTAAATTGTTTTTGCAAGCTGGTCGGGCTTCAAAAAGATTTTGTCTTTGAGCGCATCGATTTCAGGAAAGAAAACTACTGTGCCGCCTTTATCAAGCCAACGCGGAACAGTGTGAAGCTCACCATCCGTCAACGGTGTAGTCAAAAAACTATCGCATGCCTCTCGAAAATCTTTAAGTTCAACCCATAAATTCTGTTGCAATTTCTCAAACGGTCCGCGGGCATTCGGTGAATCTCGAAGCTTTAGTATGGCATTTCTAATTTGTTGCCACTTCGGGGGTACGCGTTCGGTGTCAGCCCGATTTTGAATTGCATCCTCCAATTCCGACAGGAAATAATTTAAGGCCTTGTTTTGTCGTTTGTTGCTAGCAATAGAGCCTTCTTTCAAGCTAACGTGGAATGATTCATCAATGAAGTATTGATCATGAATATCCTGTGGAATACGCACCTTGTCCCGGTCAGGATTATCAACTTTATTTTGAAGCGCTATGAGCCTGGTTGTTTTTTTCTCTTCGGCAGAAGTTGGTTTATTCTTCGAGATTGTGCGAGCGCCGGCGTAGTGAGATATTGTGTCAAGCCAATAACGTAACTCAAAGTTTTCGATATCGAAATCAGTCCCACCTTCTTGTAGTGTTGCTTTAAATGACGCGTTAGAGTTTGTATCCTTACACCAAAGCAACAAGTACAGCGCATTATCACTTAGGAAAAGTCTATACGCCCCGTGGTAATACTCCTGCCCGCCAAAATCCCAGATACTTACTGCCACATCTTTTAGTGATGGATAGCGGGTATTATCAGGAAGCCAACGATGCACTTCGAGCCCATGCGTTGTATTCCGATATCCGTCGAATTTTCCGGATTCTAAAAAGCTGACCAGATTTGTTTTACCTCCATTGCTGTTGCCAAGGATGATAAGTTTGATATCGCGGCGAAAATCCTCCTGTGCAACAGATGGCTCATTTGTAGACTTTCTTTTTTTGCGATTTTTGACTGGAGTCTTAGTCTCATTATGCTCTTCAATTTTTGCTGCATAGTAGGTAACCAATTGCATTGGATCTCCTGATTCATAAATATCAGCCGGGCAATCCGAAATCGGATTGTTTTTGCAATCAAAGGAATTGAGTGAATACAATCCTGAGAGTGGTTTTAAAATGGTTACACTGCAGCCTCGGAACGCCACATAGCTCAATACCTCAAGATTTGCAAGCGGAGAGATGTCATCAACTTTTGTATTTGAAAAATTAAGCATTTCCAAACGGGACATAGAGGCCACAGAATCAATTTTGTTGATCATCGTATTTGAAACAATCAACTTTTCGAGCTGTCTTGATAATTGTAATGCCTCAATACTTTCAATAAATGTATCTCTAACAGATAGATATTTAATCGTCAGTAGCCCTCGCAAGCTGTCGATAGCCGAAATAGGGTTTTCAGACAACACAAGGTATTGCAGGGCGGGAAGTTCCCCAATTACCGAAATGGCGCTGATGTTGTTATTGTAAAATGATAGGACTTTTAGTTTTGTAAATTGGGGCGATAAGACGCGAGAGAGGAATGACAGTTTTGTATTCTCGATAAATAAATATTCCAAATTTATCAAAGAAGCCAATGGGGAAAAATCTTCAATTTCAAGCTCTGCTCCTTTGCTGCCTGCAATGATCAATTTTCGTAATTGGTAGAGTTTTGAAATGCTCGATGGAATTGAAGTAAAATGATTGAATGTTCCTGAATTGGCAGTTACAATGCGCCGCTCTTGAATAAAATCCCAATAAAGTTCGCCACCGATTATCAGCTCCTCCAACCATTCCATATTGGAGAACTCGTCCGGGATATAGTCCATTCCTATTTTGCTCAGATCAAGTTTTGGATTTTTGTTTCTCCTGTTTTCTTCAATAAGTATATGTGCGAGTCCTGTGATTGGTGGTATGGAAGCAGGTAACAAGGACGGTTGGACTTTTATTTGAAATGGACTAAATTCTCCCTTTACCGCAATTTTCATGTATCGGAAACCCGACAAAGGAAAATATACCAAACTGCTCAT
>JACMLR010000123.1 GCA_014379515.1 Chitinophagaceae bacterium | reverse complement strand
CGCGTACGGCTAGGTTTTCCGGTGAGGTGAAACTCAAAGAAATATTTTCTGGGCTTTCCATTTCTATTTAAAATATATCGGCTATAAACTTCCGCAAATAAATTTCCCGACACCGCATGCTTGTGCCTGCGCATCTTTACAGATGCCAACAACAATAGCGGCACAGTCAGGACCAGGGCGCGATACCAACGCTCATTGTTTATATAACCGGCTTTAAGAATAATCACATTTACCAAAACGAGTAATACCACAATCATTCCCATCACCGGATCTTGTCTTTTTTCCTTTGCCATGGTACTTGATTTTTGGTGAGCTATAGGCGACGGCTATTCATTCTGTCTCCTGACTCCTGTATTCTTGTTTAAATCCGGCATTTGATGAGATCGGATTTTAAATCTTATTTTCATTTACCATTAACTAACCCTTCGATGCAAAAACCCGGTTTGCCTTTACTCTTGTGTTGTTTGTTGAGTTTTATAATATGTGATGGACAGCCGCTCCCTGACAGTGTGATAACTCGTTACAAGCATGCCAAAACAAAATTGGAAAGGACTGTTTCAGTAACTGAGTATGTTTTTCAAATCCGGGGTGAAACTGACTTTATCCCAAAAGCAAACGTTCTCCTGGATTATTTAAAATCAGTAAACGACCAGGAATCACAAGACTTTGTTCAACTATCAATTAATGATCAATTAGCAAAAACAGGCGACTACATCACCTCGCTTACATCCTGCCTGGATATCTTATCGCGGTTTGAAAAAAGCAAGGATACGCTCGGTATAATGGCTGCATACCGTGAATTAAGTACTTCATACTATTATGCCGGAGACAAAGAAAAGGATGTGTTTTATGGAAAAAAATCCCTCCCATATGCAAAAGAATTAAATAATGTCAGCGCTCTCACGGGTATCACTAATAATATTTCGACTTCGTACTCGCAAAACAATATGGGGGACTCCGCGTTGCTCTATGCAAAGCTTTCGGTCGATTATTCAAAACAATTAAATGATCCCATTCGGGTTGCAGGTTCATTGGGGACGCTGGGCGAAGCTTATATCTCACTCAGAAAATTCGACCTTGCACTTCCATTCATTCGACAGTCATTAATTGGCGGGGCCAATTTTGACGATCTCGGCACCGTTTGGAATTTGAATGCCCTTTCGCAAATCTTCCTCGAAACAAATCAACTGGATAGTTCGAATTATTACGCTCACAAAGCGATTGACCTTTCGATTGCGCCTGGGTATAAAGATCAATTACAGAGAGCCTACGAATACCTGTCGCAGTCGTATGAAAAAACGAAGCAACCAGACAGTGCATTTAAGTATTTGCAGTCGGCGGTGAAAATAAAAGACGCACTCCATAGCGCTGAGAAAGCAAAGCAGTTGCAGGCAATTACCGCGAGGGAACAATCGCGCGTGCTGGAAATGGAAAAAGCAAATGCTGAACTTAACAGCAAAATAAAAATCTATAGCTTAATTGCCGTGCTTATCATCTTAGCTGCTATTGCCTTTTTTCTTTTGCGTAATAATCGCCAAAAGCAAAAGGCCAATATCATACTGGAAACGACGCTATCGAAGCTTAAGGAAACACAGGCGCAATTGATACAGTCCGAAAAAATGGCCTCTCTTGGCGAATTAACTGCCGGGATCGCACATGAAATTCAGAACCCATTGAACTTCGTTAATAATTTTAGCGAGGTGAATGTTGAGTTAATTGAAGAGTTGGCAAGCAAAAAGAAAGCTGAGCCTGGTGATCCCTTAATACAGGATATTCTGGACAATCAAAAAAAGATCGTTCATCATGGAAAACGGGCAGATGCGATTGTAAAAGGTATGTTGCAGCATAGTCAGAAAAGTACTGGTAGAAAAGAGCCAACGGATATCAATGCGCTCGCAGATGAATATTTGCGCCTTTCTTATCATGGCCTTCGTGCAAAAAACAATTCCTTCAATGCAACTATCAAAACAGATTTCGATCCGTCGATTGCGAGCGTCAGCATTGTATCACAAGATATCGCAAGAGTATTGTTGAATCTTTATACGAATGCGTTTTACGCAGTTCAGCAAAGGCAGGAAGGCAAACCACAAGAATATCAACCAACGGTGTCAGTTGCAACAAAACGATCCGGAAACAACATCGAGATCCGCGTTAGAGATAACGGCCATGGTATTGCGCCAAATAATATCGAAAAAATCTTTCAACCATTTTTCACAACAAAGCCAACCGGGCAGGGGACAGGTTTAGGTTTGAGTTTGAGTTATGATATTATTAAAGCACATGGCGGCGAGTTGACGGTAGAAAGCAAGGAAGGAGAAGGTTCAACATTTATTGTTACGCTGCCTGTTAAGTAACACTCAAACTTTG
>JACMLR010000122.1 GCA_014379515.1 Chitinophagaceae bacterium | reverse complement strand
GGCGGAAATACACGAATGACGCGAATGAATACAAATTCAAACCATTCAACGTTAACTCCAAATGATTCGGCGCGTTTTGCAAATTTAAACTAACTGCTAATAGCGAAAGAATCGAGCAAAGGCATTTTGCACATTTGCATATTTGCATATTTCGCACATTCTACTTCTGTACTACCGTTGTCTTTCGTCTGCTTTAAGTCTTGGAAGGACGAAATATAATAGCGATGGGCGCCAGCCCATCGTAAAGACGGCTTTTTGAATTGCAGCCCTGAAGGGGCGCGATAAAACGATGGGCTTACACTATTCCAAATACATACCAAACATCGCCGCGGCACCGCGAGAACCATAAAATATTAGCTTACCCAAAGCTTGGCAGTGAAATTGAGTACTAGTGGATAGCATTCAATACATTTCAAGCAACAAAATGCCATTAATCGAATTTACCGACAAAGGTTTATACTGCCCCCAGGGCGATTTCTATATCGATCCATGGAAGCCCGTCAACAAGGCTGTGATTACGCATGCACATAGTGATCATGCACGCGTTGGTAGCCAGTCGTACCTGTGTCATCACTTTACTAAACCACTTTTGCAATTAAGGCTGGGAGAAAATCCATACCAATCTATTGAATGGAATGAACCCGTTTACATGAACAATGTCAGCGTTTCTCTTCATCCTGCCGGGCATATCATTGGATCTTCCCAGGTTCGCGTTGAATATAACGGTGAAGTATGGGTGTTTAGCGGAGATTACAAAACCGAGGATGATGGAATAAGTGGCATCTATGAACCAGTCGCATGCCATACATTTATTACTGAATCTACTTTTGGTTTGCCAATTTATAACTGGAAGCCGCAGCAAGAAATATTCTCTTCGATTCAAACCTGGATTAATAATAATCATTCACAGGGTAAAACATCCGTATTGATGGCCTATAGCCTCGGCAAAGCCCAACGGTTATTATCCTGTATCGAAGCTACAGGCCTTCCCATCTTTTTACATGGTGCAGTGTTTAATGTTCACCAGGCCTTGGTGAATGCAGGCTGGAAGCTTCCGGCCGTTGAACGCGTGACACCGGAAACACCAAAAGAAAAAATGAAAGGCGCAGTAGTGATTGCGCCAGGAAGTGCAGATGGCACACCATGGATAAAACGATTTTCTCCCTATAGTGTTGGTGTATGCAGTGGATGGATGCAAGTCCGCGGTAATCTGCGGCGGCGCAATGCTGATGCGGGCTTTGTATTAAGTGATCATGCGGATTGGAATGGCCTATTGAAATCGATCAAAGAAACAGGAGCATCGCGCGTGTTTGTAACCCATGGATTCCAGGCTGCGCTGAGTCGATTTCTCACCGAGCAGGGAATTGAGGGGAAAGAAGTGAAAACAGAATACGGAGATGCGGAAGAAGAAGAAAATAATACTTCACCAACAGAAGAACCTATTACCGTAAATGAATGAGATAGGCAACGATATCAAAATTGAATCGCTACCAGTTACCGGCGGAATGAGACGGTTCGCAAACCTGGTATCAATCATTGGTACATCGACAAAAACAAACGACAAGTTGAATGCGTTGGCGGATTTTTTTGCCGTGGCAGATGAGAAGGATAAAGTTTGGGTGATAGCCTTGTTTAGCGGACGTCGACCACGAAGAACCATCCGCGGTTCGCTGCTGCAGGAATGGTCCGCCTCACTTGCTAACATACCCTTATGGTTATTCGAAGAATGTTATCACACGGTAGGTGATTTATCTGAAACGATTGCATTACTGATACCTGACGAACTCACGCTACCTGATCCACCAATCCGATCATTACATTATTATGTAGAACGTTTTCTGGCACTTGAGAAATCATCAGAAGAAGAAAAGAAAGAATTCATGATTGAATCCTGGAAGGAGCTCTCTCCCCCGGAACGTTTTGTCTTCAACAAACTTTTATCCGGAGCGTTTCGGATCGGTGTATCACAAAAAATAATGGTGAACGCACTTGCTAAAACCATCAGCCTCGAGCCGAGTGTGATCGCGCATCGTATCAGCGGTAACTGGGATCCGGTGACCACTAATTTTCAGTCGCTCCTTAGTGAAGAATCTGCGAAAACCGACTTTTCAAAGCCATATCCGTTTTATTTAGCGTATGCATTGGAAGAATTACCGGATTCGCTTGGTGCGCCAGCTGATTGGCAAGCGGAATGGAAATGGGATGGCATTCGGGGTCAGCTCATAAAACGGAATAAGGAGTTGTTTGTATGGAGCCGTGGTGAAGAATTAATGACTGAAAAGTTTCCCGAGTATGCGGCACTGCTCGATCTTATTCCAGACGGAACTGTAATAGACGGTGAAATAATTCCCTCCATTGACGATCGTCCCCTACCCTTTGCACTTCTTCAAACCAGGATCGGACGAAAGAACATCACAAAAAAACAATTGCAGGAAGTGCCGATGACTTTTTTCAGTTACGATCTATTAGAGTTTGGGGGTGAAGATTTTCGTGAACGATCGTTAAGCGAACGAAGGCTCGTGCTTGAACAAATCGTTCAATCGGCGTCTCACCCAATCTTAAAAATATCTGCAATCATTGATTTCGAAAGTTGGGATGAACTGACAACTATCCGTACCAAATCCCGTGACATGGGTGCAGAGGGTGTAATGCTAAAAAGAAAAAACTCGGCGTACCAGGTTGGCCGCAAGCGCGGCGATTGGTGGAAATGGAAAATCGATCCGCTCGTTATTGATGCCGTAATGATTTATGCTCAGAAAGGAAGTGGTCGGCGCAGTAACCTTTACACCGACTACACCTTCGCCGTTCGTGATGGCGATAAACTAGTGAGCTTTACAAAAGCGTATTCGGGATTGACCGATAAAGAATTTTCAGAGGTAGATAATTTTGTAAAACGAAATGCAATCGAGAAATTTGGTCCGGTTCGAACGGTAAAGCCGGAGCTCGTATTTGAAATTGCATTCGAAGGAATCGCTGCAAGCAACAGGCATAAATCTGGCGTTGCTCTTCGGTTTCCGCGGATCAATCGCTGGCGAAAAGATAAAAAAGCGGATGAGATAAATACATTGGAAGATCTCAAAAACATACTGGAGATTTACGGTAAGTGAAGCAACTAAGAAAAACGAAGGGATATCAAATAATCAACGCGTGGCTGGAGAGTAAAGGCATGCAGCCCTTTTTGTTCCAGGAACAAACGTGGGAACATATAATCAATTCCAGAAGTGGTCTCGTAAATGCGCCGACAGGCTGTGGAAAAACATTTTCTGTATTCCTCGGCGCGTTGATCGATTTCATCAACAAAAATCCAGAGAAGTACAAAACGAAATCGAAGAGCCATTTACAATTGTTATGGGTCTCGCCTCTTCGTGCACTGGCCAAAGATATTGGCCGCGCAATGGAAGAAGTAATTGCCGAGTTGGGCATGAGTTGGAAAGTTGGTATTCGAAATGGTGATACGAATCTCAATGAAAGAGCTCGCCAGAAACGCCAAATGCCGGAAATATTAATCATTACCCCGGAAAGTCTTCATTTATTACTCGGACAAAAAGGATACGCAGACGTTTTTAAAACATTGCAAATTGTTGCTGTTGATGAATGGCATGAACTACTTGGCAGTAAACGAGGAGTGCAGGTTGAATTGGCGATCAGCCGGATTATTGGCTGCCTGCGAAACCAGTTGGATGAATCTGATGTTCGCAGGGTAACGGGCAATTCAATTTTGTCGCTTTGGGGAATCTCAGCAACAATTGGGAATTTGAATGAAGCAAGTGACGTATTGATGTCATCATTGCAGGGTGGTGAATTTCAGCCAGTATTGGTGAAGGCCAATATTCGTAAAAATGTGTCCATCGAATCGGTGATCCCCGATGAAATTGAAAAATATCCCTGGGCAGGACACCTGGGAATAAAGTTGGTCGACAAAGTCATTCCCATTATAAATAATAGCCGCACGACACTCATCTTCATCAACACGAGAGGAATGAGTGAAATGTGGTACCAGGCGTTGTTAAACGCCGCACCCGATCTTGCGGGCGCAATTGCATTGCACCATGGATCAGTTGATACAGAACTCCGAACCTGGGTTGAAGACAACTTACACTCAGGCAAACTAAAAGCGGTGGTTTGTACTGCCTCTCTGGATCTCGGTGTAGATTTTCGGCCTGTTGAAACCGTTATACAGGTTGGGTCACCAAAAGGTGTTGCACGTTTTTTACAACGCGCAGGGCGAAGTGGTCACCGACCGGATGAAATAAGCAAGATTTTTTTCCTCCCAACACATTCGCTCGAACTGGTTGAAGCGGCAGCACTTAAAGTCGCCATTGCGGAACAATTGATCGAAAGCCGCGTGCCGATGTTACTCTGCTTTGATGTACTGATCCAGTATTGTTGTACACTGGCGATCTCCGATGGCTTTTTACCTAAACAGTTATTTGATGAGGTCAGAAAAACCTGGTGTTACAAAGACATCCGGGAAGAAGAGTGGACGGAGATTCTTCATCATATTACGGAAGGTGGCAAAGCCTTGAGTCAATATGACGAATATAAAAAAGTAGAGATAATTGAGGGCATCTACCGAATAACCAGTCGCCGCATGGCAATGCGACATCGACTGCATATGGGTACCATTGTCAGTGATTCGATGCTAAAAGTGAAATTTTTAGCAGGAGGTTTTATCGGTGTGATTGAAGAATATTTTATTTCCAGGATGGAACCAGGAGATGTATTCACTCTTGCTGGCAGGCATCTCGAATTGGTGATGATTAAAGACATGACCGTACTCGTGCGGAAATCGAACGCGAAAAAATCTGCCGTTCCAAGTTGGAATGGTGGTCGAATGCCGCTGAGTGCCAATCTTGGTCGTAAGCTCCGGGAAACATTTAATAATGCATTTCAGAGCGACCAGTCAATGGAACCAGAGTTAAAGGTTCTCCAACCGTTGTTCGATTTGCAGGCTAGATTATCACACGTCCCACGCGCGAATGAATTGCTCATCGAACAAATAGAAACAAAAGATGGATTTCACCTTTTTGTATTTCCATTTGAAGGGCGGCTGGTTCATGAAGCAATGGCGGCTATTCTAGCGTATCGCATCAGCAAGATCACTCCAATAACGTTTTCATTCGCAATGAATGATTATGGCTTCGAGCTATTAAGTGATCAACCGATACCAGTGGACGATACGAATGTGTATGAATTGTTTTCGCCGGAGAATTTGTTCGCGGATATTCAGCGAAGTGTGAATAGTACGGAAATGGCAAAACGAAAGTTCCGTGACATTGCGGTAATTGGCGGATTGATTTTCCAGGGTTTCCCCGGCGAACACAAAAAGGCGCGGCATTTGCAAGCGTCGGCATCTTTGTTATTTAAAGTTTTTGCCGAATACGAACCCAACAATGTGCTTCTTCGCCAGGCTTACCAGGAAGTGTTTGATCAGCAGATGGAAGAGGTGCGTCTGCGCGATATGTTGCATCGCATTCAGCAGTCTGATATCAAGCTTACATTTCCACAACGACTGACGCCGTTTTGTTTCCCAATTAAAGTGGATAGCATGCGCGAGGATTTGTCATCGGAAAAGTTAGAAGATCGTGTTAAGCGGATGCAAATGCAATTGGGGAGCTAGGAGTTAATGTGCGAAACTGCAAAATGTGCGAAATGTAGGGCGGTTGATAAGGCGAGTGGATAGCATGTGCGAATTGCGAATTGCTAATGTGCGAATTTTTCAGGTCGATGATATCGTGTTTATGCATTTCACTCGCTCGGTGAGTTGTTGCTTATATTATCAAACAATGAAATCGCGAATATGCATAAATAGGTGTGTCAATTCCAAAAATCATAAATTGACACTACATGGAAGACAAGAAGTTTGACCTTGAAGCATTCATTCGTCCCGCCGCGGCGGGAGTCGCGAGAATTCGCGTTCTCCCTGTCCCACCCAGTCCTCCCTCCATAAACCCAACGCGACGCACCTAAGAATTCGCACATTGGCAATTCGCAAATTCGCAAATTCGAAATTCGCACATGCTTCATTTCCGAACTTGCATATTTCGCAGATTTGCACATTTCGCACATTACGCTTCGGTATTCATTCGCCTCATCCATGTATTTCCGCCGCGGCGGATCGCGTTCTCCCTTTCGCACCCCGTGCCCCTCCAT
>JACMLR010000121.1 GCA_014379515.1 Chitinophagaceae bacterium | reverse complement strand
TACAAGCATTTCCGGTGGAAGCAGGAAGCAAGCATAGAAATTGATTTTCTTGTGACCATAAAATCCCCAGCAAAACGCGGGGCCGGTCAACAACACACACAAAATCAAACTCACAACATGCTTCATATCCTATCTTTTATTGCGGCGGAACCGTCGCTTTAGGTTTATCATTATCCAACTCAGCCACCCCTCCAGAGATGGCAAACTTCATAGCATCCGTTGAACTCACGTCTGTCAATAAGCGAACACGATCCTGCCTCACAAAGTATAAATGTCCGGCAAAGGCATAGGACTGCGGAACATAGACAGCGATAAAATCGACCAGGCCAAATTTCGCCAGCTCTTCCTGGGTAATGAAACCCACCCGCCAAACATCCTGGCCATCAATTGTAACCAAAACAGACTTCGTGAACTTCCGTTTATTTCCGGCAAACGCTTCAACGAAATCTTTTACCGTTGAGTAAATTATTTTAATGCCTGGTGTACGCTCTAGTATTTTATCAAACAACTCAACCATTCTACCAACGATGAAAGACGACGATACATAGCCGACACCAATAACGATCAACATTACCAGCACAAAACCAGCCCCTGGAATTTTTATCGGGTTTCCCTGCTCATCATTCGGTAACAGACTTGGTGCAACCCGTTCAATCAGAGCCGGTAAAATGTTATCGACTGCTTCAAATAAACTCGCCACCGCCCATATGGTGATGATAATCGGAGCTAATATGATCAGTCCCTGCAAAAAATATTGAAACAGCTTTTTAAGGCTCGATCGTTTTTTCATATTCACCTATTTCACTCAAAATTACTGCTCCCCAAACTTTTAAGCGAAATATGATGTGATTGCAAAGATGTACTGCGCGAGAAATAAAGCAATGGCGTTTTTCGCATGAGCAAAGGGGTTTTTAACGTTGGAAGTGAATTTTCATTCAAAAAACTAACAACCGTTCACGTATTATTTCTTGAAGAAAGGCAAAAAATAATGATGGAAACTTTGACGACGAAAAAAGTTTCCATAGTTTTGCGATCGATTTTAGAGTATGGAACCAAGAGAAAGAATACAGGTGAAAGCAAATGAGTTGTTTATGCGATACGGCATCCGGTCGGTATCCATGGATGACATAGCCGCGCAGCTTGGGATGTCGAAAAAGACAATTTACCAGTTCTTTGCGGACAAAGATGAATTAGTAGATGCAGTGGTTGATGATGAAATAAATGGCCTTCAAAAAGATTGCAGCCAGTGCAGTGTCAACGCGAAGGATGCCATTCACGAAATTTTCCTGACCATGGCGCAGGTTGTTGAACAGTTTCGTCAAATGAACCCGATGGTATTGTACGATCTCGAGAAGTTTCACTTTAAAGCATACCAGAAATTTCTCCGACACAAACACGAGTATCTCGGTAAAATAATTTCTTCCAACATTGAGCGAGGCATCAGAGAAGAATTTTATCGCCCGGAAATCAATATCGATATCATGTCGAAGTTCCGGCTAGAATCAATGATGCTTGGTTTTAACATAGAAGTTTTCCCCGTTCGTAAATACAACCCAGCCGATGTTGCCAAAGTCGTGATCGAACATTATGTGTATGGCCTTTCAACAATAAAAGGTCACAAGCAAATACAGAAATACAAACAAGAGTATGTCAAAAAACTTAGTTCAGATGAGAAATAGACGAAGCTTTGCTGCGTTGCTTTTCCTAATTGTCGCAATGCCGGCAATCGCGCAGCAGGACATTAATTTACCGAGATTAAAAAATGATACGTCAGTCCCGCGTACGTATGCATTTTCAGTTCAACAGGCAATCGAGTATGCGCGCAAGAACAATGTGCAGGTTCGGAATGCACTTCTTGATATCCGGATGCAGGAAGAACAAAACCGGGAGATCACTTCAAATGCCTTTCCGAAATTAAATGGTTCGTTGAGTACAACGTATAATCCGAACATCGCAACACAGGTGATTCCAAACTTTATTTCCCCGGCAACCTACCAGGTGTTGATTGATGAAGGTGTAAAAAATGGTACGGGCGGTCCAATCGTTATGCCTGGTGATTTTGGTTTTATTCCAGCACAGTTCGGTACCAAGTACAGTACCACTGTCGGTGCAAGTCTGTCACAGCTTTTATTTGATGGGCAGGTATTTGTTGGACTACAAGCAAGAAGAACGTCTATCGACTTCCGTAGAGCCAGTGCTGATGTTGTGGATGAAACGATTCGTACCAATATCTATAAGGTGTACTATCAGCTCGTTGTTGGTAAAACTTCAATCGAATTGCTCGATGCTAATATAGATCGCCTCACCAAATTATTGAAAGACACGAGAGCGATTTATGACAACGGCTTTGCAGAAAGACTTGATGTTGATAAAGTAAATGTTCAGCTCACCAATCTTCAAACTGAAAAAAACCGGGCGTTGAATAATTTATCCAACGGTTATTATGGCTTGAAGGTGTTGATTGGAATGCCGGTGAAAGATCAGTTGATCCTGACCGACAGCGTTACCGACGAAATGATTAAAGATGGTATGCTGGATAATATGGAGTATGCACACGAAGACCGCTTTGATTATAAATATGCGCAATTCGGAAAGAAGTTAAATGAATTCAACATTCGCCGATACAAATTGAGTCTTCTTCCATCCGTAAGTGTAAGCGGAAATTATGCGAAGAATGCACAGCGGAACAAATGGGATTTCTTCGGTGATGGTGATTGGTTTACGATCTCGGCGATATCAGCCAACATCCAGGTTCCAATCTTTAACGGTTTTTACACACGCGCAAAGATCAACCAGGCAAAGATCGATCTCGAAAAAACAAATAACCAGATCGAAGCACTTAAGCTTACAATCGATAATGAGGTTGTCAATGCCCGGAATAATTTCAATACAGCTTTGTCATCACTCGATTTCCAAAAAAGAAATCTTGCATTGGCCGACACTGTATATCAGCAAACAAAAAAGAAATATGAGGTTGGTACAGGTTCGCAAACGGAAATCAATGCTGCTCAGGCAGATTTGAAAGCTGCACAAACCAATTATATCACAACATTACTTGACGCCATCATCGCAAGGGTAGATTACCTGAAAGCGGTTGGTAAACTTTAATTCACAGAACGAATATAAACTCAATAGTATGTCGAACATTTTCAAACTAATCGCAACATCATTCATCGTTGTATTGATCGTTGCCTGCGGTTCTTCTGCCAAAGAAGAAAAAGGTGGCCTTGCGGATAAAAAGCAAGAGTTGGCCAAACTCAAGACTGACCAAACTGCAGTCAATGATAAAGTGCGCAAGCTTGAAGACGAAATCGGGAAACTGGATTCTTCAACACTGGTTCGTCCCAAGTTGGTGGCTATTACGGCGCTCTCAACTGAAAACTTTACACACTACATCGATCTGCAGGGAAAGATCGATGCTGAAAATATCTCGTATATCGCTCCCCGTGGTGCACCCGGACAGGTTCGTGCGCTCTATATCAAAGAAGGTGATAATGTTCGAAAAGGACAATTGATTCTTAAGATTGATGATGCGCTCGCGCGCCAGGGGGTTGCTTCAGCACGCCAGGGAATCGAGGGGATTAAAACGCAACTTGCTTTAGCACGTGATCTGTATCGCCGTCAACAAAATCTCTGGACCCAGGGAATTGGAACCGAAGTGCAATTGCTCAATGCAAAAACGAATGTTGAGGCACTGGAAAACCAGGTAAAACAAGGGGAAGAAGGTGTAAAGCTTGCGCAGGAGCAATTGAATCAAACCTCGGTATACAGCGATGTGTCAGGTGTTGCGGATGTTGTAAACATCAAGGTCGGTGAATTGTTCCAGGGTGCAACAGCACAAGGACCACAAATCAGCATTGTCAATACTTCAGCTTTAAAAGCGGTTGTAGATGTTCCCGAAAATTATATCGGTAGTGTAAAAAGAGGAACGCCGGTGGTGATCGAAGTTCAGGGACCAACCAAAACCATCAAAGCAACTATTTCGCGCGTAGCGCAGCAAATCAACGCGAACTCTAGAGGGTTGATCGCAGAAGCAAATATTCCAAGGGATGCGGCGCTTCGTCCAAATCAGCTAATCATCATGAAGATCCAGGACTACGCAGTTAAAAATACGATGGTTATCCCGATGACAACGATTCAAACAGACGAGAAAGGCAAGTATGTGTTTGTGCTCGAAACGGAGAAAGGCAAACAGATCGCAAGAAAAAGACCAGTCGAGATCGGTCAGATCTATGGCGAGAAAATCGAGATCAGAGCCGGATTGAAAGAAGGCGAACAACTCATCTCACAAGGATACCAAAGTATTTACGACGGCCAGACAGTTACAACGCAAGGTTGATAAATCGCGACCAAGCAGCCAAGGATTTAGCAATAAACAAGACTAAAAATGAGTAACAAAAATAAAATCGTAGAAAAGCTGAGGCAATTTAAACCAACGAATTGGGTTATTGAGCACTCAACAGTTGCCTACGTATCAACACTCGTCATTACGCTTATCGGCCTGAGCATTTTTACATCGCTTCCGAAAGAGAACTTTCCAGACATCGTAATGCCGCAGATATATGTGTCGACGGTGTATGCGGGTACGTCACCAAAGGATATGGAAAACCTGGTGACTCGTCCCATCGAGAAAGAATTGAAAGGAATCAGCGGTGCAAAAATTCGTAACATCAAGAGTACATCGATCCAGGATTTCAGCAGTATCCTTGTTGAGTTCGAAACAGACGTTGAAGTGGATGTTGCCAAACAGAAAGTGAAGGACGCTGTTGACAAAGCACGAACCGAGCTTCCGCAAGACCTTACCACCGAACCAGACGTTATTGAAGTTTCATTTTCTGACTTTCCGATTATGTTTATCAACGTCGCGG
>JACMLR010000120.1 GCA_014379515.1 Chitinophagaceae bacterium | reverse complement strand
ACATTTCTGTTTTATCATGATACGAAGACGCCGATGGTTGGGGGTTGACAAACGCGAATTCGGAAATACAGGGACGCGAATTTGCTAATACAGGACGCGAATTTGCAAATACAGGGACGCGAATTCTCGCGAATAATACACGAATGAATACACAATAATACAAAGTACAACACTTAGTCCTGTCTTCACTTAGTCCTGTCTGCGTCTCGACTGATTACTACATATTTTCCGAACAAATTATGCGTTTGAATTTTAAGTCTAGCTCACCAAAATTTATTACCAATCCAACAGCGGCGTTAGTTGCCTTAAGATAATTTAATGTCTGGGCTTTATGAATATCGATTAATTCACTCACAGCTTTGATTTCGACGACTAGTGAATCGTACACCAGGAAGTCAACAGTGAAGCTGTGTTTCAAAACTTCACCTTCATAGACAATTTGAAAGTTTCGTTCGCGCGCGTAAGGAATTTCCATTTGGCTAAACTCGATTTCCATTGCATCTTTGTAGACAGCCTCATGAAAACCTGCACCAAGTCTTGAGTGAACTTTCATGCAAACCCCAATTACCTCGTAACACTCATCGCTCAACATTAACTCTTCATGCATTCTACAAGGTAGAAAGCGGTTATTGCACAAGCAACGTGTATTTACGTCGATCAACTGCTGATTTTCGTCACAGTTCTATTTATGCCTAAATCATGTAAATCGCAGATAACACTCCTGTCCTCATTGTGTATTCATTCGTGTATTATTCGCGAGAATTCGCGTTCCTGTATTTCAAAATTCGCGTCTTGTATTTGCGTCCTTATATTCGCATCCTACTGCCTAATGCGGCCGCGGTCGGTACGGTTTTGGCGGCGCTCCATCAACTCTTTCTGGATCCCTCCATTAAACTCGCGCTCCACCCGGAAAAATGAATTCGCGCGATCAACCGACAATGCTTTCGCAAATTGATCATTATAACGTTTGCGTATATTCAATAACTTTTCTTCGCGAACGATTTCAGGGTCTTTATTTTTCCGCGCATCGATTTGCGCCTGCCTTACGTCATCCGCATACTTATTATAAACAGGCCAGAATCGTTGTGCTTCTTCCGGTGTCAGGTTCAGCTTCTTTGTGAGATATGCAATCTTTAATGCCTCGATACGGCCACCACCTTTGTCATCGTCTTGCGACCAACCCTGGAATGCAATTCCGAGAAATAAAGCCACTATGAGTATATATCTTTTCATTTCTTAATTGTTAGTTCGTTGTAGAATTAATATTTACACCTGATTCCTGCTCAACATAGCGTTGCAGTTCTTCATCCGTTACTTCCGCAAGCATTTCTTTTACATCCGCAGCATCAATGTCAAACGTAGCCGCCGCATTTTCATCGTCAACGATCGGGCGCTGAGCTTCAACATATTCCTGCAATTCCGCATCACTAACCTGTTCAAGTGATGCCGGGCTGTTAGAACGATATAGCCATCCAGCAGTTAATACTAAACCAGCAACAACTGCGGCTGCAGCGTAACGCATCAGCTTCTTTCCAAAATTCATCGAAACAACTTTCGCCTGACGCTGCTCCTTCGCTTTTGCAAGCATCTTCGCAGGAAACATCGTAAAATAATCAACAGGCACTTTGAACGGTTGCTTCGATTTTAAATCCATCATCATTGCCGAAAGATTCTCCAATTCTTCATTCACTAACGCAATTGCCTTCGCGCCATCAGCAATGTTGGAAGGCAGTTCATCGAAATATCCCGCAGGTAATGAATATGGCGTTGATTTATTCAACTTGCCTAATAGCGGGGACAAGACCTGAAGTTCTTCGTCGATAGAAGCACCATCCATGGCTTTTGCCTCATTCAGCATTCGATCTGGTAATGTATCTAAATAGCCAGACGGAACGAAATAATGAATTATTTTGTTCGTCGGCAACACAGAAGAGTGCTCGGGTTTCACCAATTCAAGCATAAACTCCGGAAAGCCAGCAAAATAGCCAGGAGGAACTGAATAAGGCATAACCGACTCCATGTTGGCTAAGGCCGGATATTCATTGATCAGTTCGTCTAATATGTGGTTCCTATTTTCCATTTCAACCTTTAAGATGGTTTTTGGCGTCCAAAGTTTAACGATTCACGATATAATCTTCTATTTTTTTTACTGCGTGATGATAACTCGCTTTTAATGCCCCTTCAGATGTTTCGAGCACCCTGCTCATCTCTTCATAAGGCATTTCATCATAATATCTTAATGTGAAAACGACCCGTTGCTTTTCAGGCAATTGCTGAATTGCAAGCTGCAATTTCCACTCTAACTTATTAGCATCGAAATCTTTATCCGCTTTTATTTTGTTCTCCAGCCCGCCTTCAATATCACTTATTGAAACGGATGCGCGGCGTTTCTGCTGTTCAAGGAAAGTGAGACACTCGTTGGTCGCAATTCTGTACAGCCAGGTATATAATTGGGAGTCCTCCCGGAAATTCTCGAGGCCATTCCATACGCGAATGAAAACATTTTGAAGCACGTCGTTTGCATCGTCGTGGTCCACGACCATCCTTCGAATATGCCAGTAGAGTCGCTCCTGGTATTTACGAATGATAGCTGTATAGGCTTTTTCTTTTGTTGCCGGATCCTTAAACTGCAAAAGCAGCTCACTATCCTGGGAGGTCACCGCCATAGTTACTGTTTAAATGAAAATTAGACTTTTGATACTTGTAATAGTTTAACGCCTCAACGTCCAGATTTATGATTGAAACCCAATCTCATACAGCTTCTTTAATACAAAATGGCTACCTGCGAAGATAGCCATCCTGATTTATTCGTTTTAATCGTGTATTATTTCGCTTTCCTGCTCATCACTTTATTAACCGCTTCAACGATATGCGGCGCGTCAAGTCCATACTTTTTCAACAACTGCATCGGTGTTCCACTTTCTCCGAATGTATCATTTGTGCCTACATATTCAATTGGGATGGGAAGATTTTTAGCAGCTACCTGTGCAATCGCATCTCCAAGTCCGCCGATTACATTGTGCTCTTCAACCGTTACAGCGCATTTTGTTTTAGTGATCGATTTAAGCACTGCTTCTGTATCAAGTGGCTTGATCGTGTGAATATTAATGACTTCAACACTGATGCCTTTTTCTTCCAGCAACTTGCCCGCTTCAATTGCCTGCCAAACCATGTGACCACATGCAAAAATCGAAACATCGGTTCCTTCGCTGAATTGTTGTGCTTTACCGATTTCGAAGGGCAAGCGCGTTGTGAAGATCGGCCATACCGGGCGGCCAAATCGGAGATAAACCGGACCTTCATAATCAGCAATTGCCATTGTTGCAGCTTTCGTTTGCGCGTAATCGCATGGAACGATGACTGTCATACCCGGCAACATTTTCATGAGGCCGATGTCTTCCAGAATCTGGTGCGTCGCGCCATCTTCACCTAATGTGAGCCCAGCGTGTGAAGCACAGATCTTTACATTCTTACCAGAATATGCTACTGATTGACGAATCTGGTCGTAAACACGGCCGGTGGAAAAGTTTGCAAACGTAGTTGTATAAGGAATTTTGCCACCAATGGTTAGCCCTGCAGCAATGCCAATCATATTGGCTTCGCCGATACCCACCTGGATAAAACGATCTGGAAATTCTTTTATAAACTGGTTAAGTTTTAGTGATCCTGCGAGGTCGGCTGTTAGCGCGACAATGTTAGGGTTGGTTTTTGCAGCTTCGGCAATGCCGTCACCGAATCCGCTTCGAGTATCTTTCTGACCTGTTGATTGAATATCCTTTAGCATGCTAAAAATTTGGTGCTGCAAAGTAAAGGAAAACGACCGTGTCGATAGGTTGTTTGAGAAATATTATT
>JACMLR010000016.1 GCA_014379515.1 Chitinophagaceae bacterium | reverse complement strand
CGTTCACCAGGCAGCGAACGCGCAAGAAGTTTATTCTGCCAAACATCTTGCTGCAGTTGATAAATATATCGACAGCATAATGCATGATTGGAAAATTCCGGGCCTTGCAATGGCGATTGTATACAGGAATAAGGTGGTCAGTACAAAAGGATATGGACTAAGAGATGTCGAAAAAAAATTGCCGGTTGATAGCCTTACGCTCTTTCCGATCGCATCTAATACAAAACTATTCACGGCAACGCTTGCGTGCATGTTGCATGAAGAGCAAAAACTGTCCCTTGACTCACCCGTTAAAACGATTGTTCCGGGATTGCGATTCTACAATGATGAGTTGAATAATAAGGCGAGTCTCCGAGATTTACTTAGTCATCGCACCGGGCTACCGGGTTATGATGGCATTTGGGTCAATTCTTCTTTTGATCGATCAACACTGGTTAGCAAAATAGCCGGAATGAAGCCGCGGCTGGGCTATCACGAAGGGTACATTTATAATAACATGATGTATGTAACAGCTGGTGCGGTGCTTGAGTCTGTTTCATCAGCAAGCTGGGAGCAGTTGATCCGTCAGCGCTTTTTTGAACCACTGCAAATGAAGTCGTCTTGTTTCACTTTATCAGAAATGGAAGCATCGAAAAATTATGCGTTATCTTATTATCTAACTGATAGCACAAAGAAGTTACAGGTCCGGAAATACATTGCGATACCGGATGCGCTAGGGCCAGCAGGTACTATTAAGTCGAACGTAACCGATATGAGTAAATGGATGATTGCGCAGGTCAATAAAGGATTGTTTAACGGGAATTCAATTTTTTCTACGGCTGCATATCGCCAAACGCTCATTCCAAATGCGATTGCAGACCGGCAGGGCAGATGGAACGAATTATCTAACGCACTATACTGTTTGGGTCGTCAAATTCAAACGTACAAAGGATTAAAGATCGCTTCTCACACCGGCTCTATTGATGGTTATTATTCCAATCTTACAATTGTGCCCGATAAAGAGTTGGCTGTTTTTATAGTATACAACCAGGTTGAAGCGGGGTCACTTCGATCGATCATCACCCTTACTGTTATTGATAAGTTGTTGGATCTTGCGTATACGCCATGGATAGAACGGTACAAAACAGATTTTGATCAATCCAGAAACGTTAGCAAAAGATTTACTGATTCGCTTGCAAAAATGCAGGTGCTAAATACAAAGCCTTCTCATCCACTACAGGATTTTGCCGGCGTGTACAGCAACCCTACTTATGGCGATATAATTATTGAACACAATAATGGGGAATTAAAATTTCGATTCCGAAGGCACAATGCGAAACTGCATCACCTTCATTACGACCAATTCATAACAAAAGAAGAGCAGCAAGATATTCCGGATTTCCGATTGAGTTTTTTAACAGACGGAGTTGGAAACATAGATCGAATAATCACTTCTCCCTTTGGCGATCCAGTGGCAGAATTCAAAGCCCGTAAATAATTTACGAGTTCCAAATAGTATTTTTCTATCAACATCAATGAATGTAGGGAAAGGAAACTCCCAGGGCATGGTGGCGGATTAGCAAAATGAACCTTTTGTAATGGCAACCAATTGCACATGGATATACATAAGGAAAGGAGTCGCAATTGCAACTCCTTTCCTATGTATAAGAAATCCTGGCGAATTACATGGCAGGGTTCGACTTTGGCGTTTTATCGCCAAACAAACCTTCGAGTCCTGTACCAAAATTATCTTTCACTAATTTTTTCCCTTTAGAAAGTAAGTCCTTCTTTTGATCAGGAGACATTTTAGAATAACGGTAGTATCCATAAGCAGCTGCTGCTGCCAGGAGAACACCTAAAGCTTTCTTTTGCATAACTATGATTTTATTGTTAGATGATCAGTTTACTAATCATTCGTATAACAATACCGTGCCGAATTGCCTAACGCTCCCGGGATTTAACAGTTGGGGGATTTCTGAATGGCCTGTGGCGATTTTTACTCACTTTATGCAAGCCAGTCGCCGTTGAAGCGAATTCTGTATCTTGGTTTTCCGTCGTCCCGATTTAAAAAAATTGCAATGATTCGAAATTTGGTTTTCATCTTCCTTCTATTTCCTATTCATTTATTCGCGCAGCCATTTTCTACAGCCGAGGTTAGCCGTTGGAAACAACAAGCAAAACAGGTTACAATCATCCGTGATAATTGGGGTATTGCCCATGTCTACGGCAATACCGACGCAGACGCAGTGTTTGGATTGATGTACGCTCAATGCGAGGACGATTTCAACCGTGTTGAATTAAACTATATCGAGAAGTTGGGTCGGCTCTCAGAAATTTATGGAGAGGAACGTATTTATGAAGATCTCCTCAATCGCCTCGTACTGGATTCAGCGGCTGCAGTTACGGATTATAATAGAAGCCCTCCCTGGTTAAAAAAATTGTTACAGGCTTATGCTGATGGGATCAATTTCTACCTACACAAAAACGCGTCGGTAAAGCCTCAGTTGTTGAACCGTTT
>JACMLR010000015.1 GCA_014379515.1 Chitinophagaceae bacterium | reverse complement strand
GGTTTTGAGAAAATGTTGTTGAAGGACGAAACGTTGAGATGTTACTTTATTAATAAACCCGATTCACCCTATTTCGAATCTTCATTGTTTCAATCGATTCTTCATTATATCCAAACGCAAACGAACAAAGCCAGGCTCCGCCAGGTAGGTAAGCTTTTCATGTTGGTATTTGCCGATGTAAAAAATATGCAGCAATTGTTAACTACGTTGCAAAGAATGCATCGGGTTGTTATTGCTTCGCCCGTGACAACATAGTGGCTCTCGCTCTCACTCTCGCTCTCCTCCACTCTCCACACTACATCCTCCAAACTCCACTCCCGCTCTCCAATATTCTCTCCCAAAATTTCGTAATTTAACCTAAACTAACTGTTATGAACGAACAACAAAACTCCATTCTCGGAACGGAAGAAGATCCATTGTATACTCCTACCAGCGACGAAAAAACAATGGGCATTCTTTCACACATTCTTTCTCTTGTTTGTGGCATCATTGCGCCATTGATTATTTTTCTGATAAAAAAAGATGAGTCAACCTATGTTGCGAAACATGCAAAGGAGTCATTGAATTTTCAGATCACGATGCTTATCATCGTTATCATTCTTGCGATTACCATTATTGGTATTCTTCTGATCTGGGTGGTTGGAATTGCTGCGTTGATTCTTGTAATAATTGCGACGATCAAAGCAAGCGAAGGAAAATTTTACAGGTATCCGCTGAATTTCAGACTGATTAAATAGGAAGAGTGCGGAAGAGAATATGGAATATAGAACATAGAATGTGGAATAGAGGCTGGTTCCTTTATGTTGAGGCAATTATTCTGTCTCCTGAATGCTGAATTCTTTATTCACCTCTTTTACAATTCTTTTTCCATTTCGTAATGCGGGATAGTTATTTCCAGGAATTCATCACCAACGACCTGGTAACCGAGTTTTTCGTAAAAACCTCGAACGGGTTTGCGGGCGTGCATGGTTATTTTTCTATAGCCGATGTCGCGCGCAATGTTTTCTGCAAATTGGGTGAGTGCGCGACCGATACCTTTTCCCTGGAGATTATTCAATACAGCCATTTGGCGTAAACGCACAAGTTGTTTATCAAGTTTGATGAGCATACAGCAGCCCAGCATTTTCTCTTCTTCAAATGCACCAATCAGTACTTGTTCTTTTTCCTGTTCTAATTCTTCTGAAGTAAAATTCAAACCAAGCGGTTGCCGAAGAATATCCATTCTTAATTGTATCATTTGTTGATACTCCCTGGACCCATGATCAATTATTTTCAATGCCATTGCAGGAGATTGGTTGTGGTGTAGACTACTTGCAATATAAGCAATTACAATATACAATTGAAGCTTATATCGGTATCAAAAAATCGGAAAAGCGAGATGGATGTTGTCTACTGCCTGACATGATTTCCAGTTAAAAATCGCTGATGAAAAAGGGTTGAATCAAGTCTCGTGGAATGGTCTTTGTATTTTCAAAATAGTTGGAAAATCAATGAAAAACGTAAAAAAAATCGACCTACAGAATTAAATGAGCTATTTGGTGTTATTATATCAAAAACCATATTTTTGCAGCCGTAACTAAACTTTACAAAAATGTCAGACATCGCAACAAGAGTAAAAAAGATAATTGTAGATAAGCTAGGTGTAGAAGAAGCAGAGGTTACAAATGAGGCTTCTTTTACGAATGACCTGGGTGCAGATTCACTGGACACAGTTGAACTGATCATGGAATTCGAGAAGGAGTTTAATATTTCTATTCCGGATGAGCAAGCTGAGACCATTACCACTGTCGGTCAGGCAATTGCATACTTAGAAGAGCATGCTAAGTAATCCGGACTCTTGTTCGGAGCAATAAAAATAGTGATCCGCCTTTAGTTAGCCCACAGCTGCGAAGGCGGATTTGTTACTTAAATATATTTCTGGTCAAAACAAAAATATGCAGACAAAGCGGGTGGTTGTTACTGGTATGGGCGCACTGACCCCGATCGGCAATACGTTGGATGAGTATTGGAACGGTTTGATCAACGGAGTGTCCGGCGCAGCCAGCATCACCTTATTTGATGCCACGAAGTTTAAGACGCGCTTTGCTTGCGAACTCAAAAATTTTGACCCGCTTAGTTTTCTGGATAAAAAAGAAGCCCGTAAAATTGATCGGTTTACTCAGACAGCGTTGGTCGTTAGTGATCAGGCTGTTGCGGATGCCGGCCTGGCCGTCGAATCAATTAACAAAGATCGCGTAGGCGTTGTTTTCGCCAGTGGAATTGGCGGTTTAATCACCTTCCAGGAAGAAGTAACCAACTTTGCAAAAGGCGACGGTACTCCACGCTTTAATCCCTTTTTCATCCCTAAGATGATTCTTGATATTGCCGCAGGTCATATCTCGATGCGCCACGGTTTTCGCGGCCCAAATTTCGCTGTCGTCAGTGCATGTGCATCTTCTACGAATGCTATGATGGAAGCGTTCAACCTTATTCGCCTCGGCAAAGCAGACATAATAATAACGGGCGGATCGGAAAGCGTCGTTAGTGAAGCTGGAGTTGGTGGATTCAACGCAATGAAAGCGCTGAGTGAACGCAACGACGATCCTAAAACTGCAAGTCGCCCGTACGATAAGGACCGTGATGGTTTTGTAATGGGAGAAGGTGCGGGTGTGGTTGTATTGGAAGAACTTGGTCACGCCATTAAGCGCGGTGCAAAAATCTATTGTGAGCTTGCAGGTGCAGGTGCAACGGCAGATGCACATCATATCACTGCCCCACATCCGGACGGACTCGGTGCAAAAAATGTGATGTTTGCTGCGCTTGAAGATGCAGGTTTCCAACCTTCCGATATCGATTATATAAATACCCATGGTACTTCAACACCGCTTGGTGATATTGCCGAAGTGAAAGCCATTACTGAAGTTTTTGGCGACCATGCATATAAGCTTAATATTAGTTCTACAAAATCAATGACCGGGCATTGCCTTGGTGCTGCCGGCGTTATCGAAGCAATTGCATGTATAATGAGCGTCCGCACTGATATCGTGCCACCTACGATCAATCATTTTACGGATGATCCTGGTCTCGATCAGAAATTAAACTTTACGTTCGATGTTGCTCAAAAAAAACCTGTGAACGCCGCACTCAGTAATACATTCGGCTTCGGAGGTCACAATGCATGCGTTATCGTTAAGAAGTATATCGCATAGTTTCAGTTGGTCAATTCAAAAGCCTTATCCGCTTAATGATTTTTTACCTTACTGAAAAAATAGTAGCTTGACAATTGTGAGAATTCTCGACCTTTTCGCCGGCGGTGAAAACAATGCTTCTTTCAAGAAAAACTTGAAAAATGTACTCGGTTTCCGACCGGGTAACATTCCACTTTACAAGGCAGCACTTACTCACCGTTCAGTTCGTGAAACGGCTGATGAAAACAATGAGCGACTGGAATATCTCGGTGATGCAATTCTTAGTGCAATCGTGGCTGACTTTCTTTTCAAAAAATATCCCTATCGTGAAGAAGGATTTCTCACAGAGATGAGAAGCAAAATGGTGAATCGCGTTAAGCTGAATGAGATTGCACTTAAGATGGGAATTAAAAAAATTACTTACTACAATAAGTTCGACAATTCGCTTAAAGTAAGCCAGATCTTTGGTAATACACTTGAAGCAGTTGTAGGCGCCATTTATCTCGATAAGGACTTTGACAAAACGAGAAAATGGGTTCTTAAAGCGATCATTCTCCCGCATTTATTTATGGATGACCTGGAAAATCTTGAAATCAATCACAAGAACAAACTCTACGGCTGGGCAAACAAGAATGGAAAGAATCTCGAATTTGAAACGCTCGACGAGCGTATGGAAGGCGGGCGTCGATTGTTTACCATTGGTGCCGTTGTAGATGGCAATCTCCTGGCTGAAGGCAAAGCCTACAATAAAAAAGATGCGAGCCAGATCGCAGCTGCCATCGCAATCGATAAGCTCGGTCTTATCAAAATAGAAACTGGTTCGGATGAATCAGCGGGCGGCTCTGCCTGATTTTTTTAGCTTCATTCACGAATAGATCAAATAAACTTTACGGCTATTTCATTATTGAAAGCCGCGATATAGATTTGTTGCCATCCTCTCCATCTTTCCTTGTAGAATCACTAACTCCAATTTACTCGTTCTTTACTCCCTGATATTGTTCAATTCAGGCAGTTACCCTCTTGTTGATCGTAAACCATAGCTGCGTTTACCATTTATTAATTATAAACAACGATCACAATGAGAAAGCTTTACCTTCTGTTAGCATGCACCTTCATCATTTCCACAATTAACGCGCAGCGGACCTACATCTACACAGTAGCATCCGGGAACTGGAATACAAACAGCATTTGGAGTCTTAACCGTCAGCCAACAAATAATGATAGCATCGTTATTACTGATGGCAAGAATGTGACGATGTCCGGCGACAAAACACTGAGTAATGTTATTGTCGACATCTTCGGAACGTTAACGATCGACGAACCAAACGGTTCAAGTATGAGCAATGATCTTTCTATTTCAACAACGAATGCTAATGCAAACGAGCCTATAGTTAGATTATCCGATGCATCGGCAAAGATTCAACGGGGAACTAACGGAAATGGTTCCGGCGTTATACGTCTTCAGATCAACTCAGCTGGACCTTTTTATACCAAATATCTTGCAAGTGAAACAGCCCTCACTGGCCCGGCAGTAGCTTACAATACAACAGCAAATTCTTTCGTGAGTAATTCTAATGGCGCTCTTCCAGTAGTACTGCTGACATTTTTTGCAAACAAATCTTCAAAAGGAGTTCAATTGACCTGGACGTCGCAACAAGAAAATAACAGCGATTTTTATTTGATCGAAAGAAGTACGGATGCGTTGTTGTGGCAGTCAATTGGTAAAGTAAATGCTGTGTTTAACTCAACGATGCCACAAACGTATGATTACAACGATGAGGCTTCTATTTCTGGAATCACCTATTATCGCCTTAAAATTGTAGATCGCGATGGCCGATATGGTTTGAGCCCAATTAAGACAATACGGAATACAACAAGCACAGCAAAAGTTAACATCTTCCCGAATCCTTCAAGCTCGCACGCATCCATTGTATTCAATGAGGTTGCAGTTGCAGGCGGACAAGTAAACGTCTATAACCGCACAGGGCAATTAGTAGCTTCTCAACAAATCGATCTTTTTTCTAAAGCAATCACGCTTGATGTAAGCCGTTTAACGCAGGGCGAATATGTGGTTGATGTTCAGTTTAAAAATGGCGGAAAACAGAGTGGGAAATTGGTGGTGGCGAAGTAAGATGACTTGAGCATGTGCGTAAGCATAATGTGCGAATTCATTTGTTCGATGATGCCTTGTAGTTCAAATATGCAAAATATGCAAATGCGCAAAATGCTTTCATTCGATTCTCTGTCGTGAAGTCAATTAGTTCTACTTCCTAGTATTAATTAGTACTGATCCTTCAAACATGACTGAGTAGACTGAAGGCATTTTGCGCATTTGCATATTTCGCACATTTAGCCAAAAAGGAATATCCGACCTAAAGAATTCGCACATTAGTCATTCGCACATGCAAAAAACTCGAAACGTCAACCTTTATACCCAATCCTATAAATCACTCCATTTTTGTCATCACTCACTAACAGGTTTCCGTCGGGCAGTAGTTGAATATCAACAGGCCGCCCAAGAACATCTTTTTCATGCTGTAAAAAGCCGGTAGCAAATGGTTCGTATTTAGAAACTTTATTACCCTCGAGAGTGGCGGTCATGATGCTGTAACCAGCTGGAATGCTTCGGTTCCAACTTCCATGCAGCGCCATAAAAATGCGGTTTTTATATTCTGCTGGAAATGTAGCACCAGTATAAAAACGCATACCGAGTGGAGCCACATGCGGTCCCAATAATTGTGCAGGGGCAATATAGTCGGAACATTTTTTTCCTTTGCCGAATTCCGGATCCAGAACATCTCCCTGGTGACAAAATGGAAATCCGAAGTCCATGCCTGCCTTTGGAGCGTGATTTAATTCGCACAAAGGAACATCGTCACCCATTTCATCGCGACCATTTTCTGTAAACCAAAGTTCTTTTGTGTCTGGATGCCAGGCAAAGCCAACACTGTTCCTTATACCTTTTGCAAAAATTTCAAATCCGCTTCCGTCTGGGTTCATGCGGGTGATAGATGAAAAAATGGGATCCTCCTTCGCACAAATATTGCACGGTGCGCCAACAGGAACATACAGTTTGTCATCTGGTCCAAAGGCAATGAACTTCCAGCCATGATGTTTCTCTGACGGGAACTTATCATACACGACTACGGGTTGAGGCGGATTTCCAAGCCTCGATTCAATCGAATCATAACGGATAATGCGATTTATTTCCGCGACATATAAACTCCCATTTCTGAAAGCTACTCCATTCGGCGTGTTGAGGCCCTTCGCTATAATATATATCGAGTCTGCTTTTCCATCTTTATTCAAATCTACAATGGCATATACATTATCCTCTGCCCGGTTGCCAGCGAATACGGTTCCTTTCTCGCCGATGCACAGACTGCGAGCGTTCGGTACCTCGGCATAAACTGAAATCTGAAAGCCCGGCGGAAGCTTGATTTTAGCCAACTGGTACTTTTCAAATAGCGAATCACGCGCGATCACGGTGGCGGTGGTCGCGTTGTCACTTGATGTTTCGGAATTATTACATGCAACAACAAGAAAAATGAATATTAATTGGATAGAGGCGAGTAGAGAACGCATAGAAAAATTGATTTGAAGTTAAGTTACGATCAGATCATCAGAGAAGGTTTTTGTTTGCAGGGAATTCTTCCCAGTACCCGTTATTCTTCCATGGCTGGGAAAAAGTTGACAGTTGGCATGAGCGAGATAATGGTCCTCCTGTTTATTTTGTTGCAATCGAAATTTTGCTGTATACAATTCATTTTCAAGGAACTAAGCACTAAGCCCGGCTGCAAACTCTACCAGTTTTTGGCATGCTTTGAGAAATAGGTACGTCAATTGAAACTACTGAGCAGAACTGTAAACGTACCCTTATGAAAAAGATTTTTACCCTCGTCGCTTTCACCCTTCTCTCTCTGGCAACTTTCTCACAACGCCCTGTTATCAAATGTATCTCCT
>JACMLR010000119.1 GCA_014379515.1 Chitinophagaceae bacterium | reverse complement strand
GGACTGCAATATTACAGTTTCGATGTTTACCGGCCAAATTGTGGTGATGATTGTCGGGACAAGGTGGTAATCAACAGACCTTTGCGACTTGGCGACTCGCGTGTCTGTATTTTGTATTGTACCAAAGGCGATAATGTACTCGCGCAAAGGCGCCAAACCGCAAAGACACGCCGCGAACAACAGTACTTCGCGAGCAATTACTCAAATCTCCTCCAGGATGATCTTCTCCCTGATCTTAAATTCTTCCAGGTCGATCAACGCCAAATATTTTCGAATCACATCTTCATCGAATTCCGTCCGCTGGTTCATATCTATCAATAAATTTCGTTGCTCCTCCAACAGGCCAAGGTATAAATGCTGGAACTCAGTCATCGGTGATCCAGTAGCATTCTCCTCCGCAATTTTCTTACTCAATAATTCAAAATCAATTTTTAACCTCGCGCGCAGGTTATCGAAATGATCATTCTTACCCGAATGCTTAAGCGCATGTTCTTCTAAAAACTTCAATGAGTATTGCGCAATTTTCTTTTGAATGATCGCTTCTTGCTTATGCTCCGGCACAGTTCCATCAGCATCTTCCAATTTTATCTTCCTGATCAGCCAGGGCAATGTCGATCCCTGTAAAAGAAGCGTTACTAAGATCACGATGAAGGTGATGAATAAAATCAAGTTGCGATTTGGAAACGGTTCTCCTTCCGGCGTGAGTAACGGAATGGATAATGCCGCAGCCAGAGAGACCACACCGCGCATTCCCGCCCACCCTGCCACCATCGGAGCCTTCCAACCGGGGTTTGGATTTGACAATTTGATGAATCTGCTCATCAACCGTGTGAATAATCCCGCACCAAAAGTGCAAAGGAATCGGGTGACTATTAGTAACAAAGAAATGAGCAACCCATACGCAGTTGCAGTTACAAGTCCTATATCTCCCAATTGACCGGTGATCGTTGGTAATTGTAAACCGATCAGGAGAAAAACCAACCCATTCAAAACAAACACGAAGTTGGTCCACACGTTTACGCCCTGGATACGACTTTTATAGGTAAGGGTTGATTGCCTTTTATTTGACAAAAACAATCCTCCTGTGACAACCGCAAGCACTCCCGAGAAATGAAAATACTCTGCCGCGTAGTACATGCAATAGGGGGTAACAAGTGTCAGCACGATTTCGATACTTGTTGTAGTTAACAACCAGCGATGAATGGCGTAAATAATAAATCCTACCGCCAACCCAATCAATGCGCCCATAATGATGACCAGAAAAAAATTTGTTGTCGCTTCCCAAAAATGAAATTGCCCGGTAAGAATTGCCGCAAGGGCGAAGCGGACTACAATCAACGACGATGCATCGTTTAAAAGGCTTTCACCTTCAATAATGCTCACCAATGACTTCGGTGCTTTTACCTGGCGCATGATTGTTGTGGCAGATACTGCATCGGGTGGCGAAATAATACCTCCCAATAAAAAACCGAGCGCAAGCGTGAATCCGGGTACGATTGCGCTTGAAAAAAAAGCAATTACACAGGAAGTAAGGATCACAATAGGAAATGCAAAGCTTGTGATAACCCGTCGCCATTTCCAGAATTCTTTCCACGAGGTTTGCCAGGCTGCTTCGTAAAGCAATGGCGGAAGAAAGATGAAAAACACAAGATCGGGGTCTATTGTGATTGCCGAGAATGCTGAAGTGAAACTCAATGCCAGTCCGCCAATAACCAAAATGATTGGATAGGCGATGCGGATTTTACTGGCAACCATTACCAGTGAGAGAATAATTAATATCAGGAAAATATACTGGAAGAAAAGACTGTGCATGGACAAAAATAATGAAACCAAATGGGATAGGTTAGCATGTGCGAATGGCGAATTGCTAATGTGCGAATTGATTCATTCGGTCAGGGCTTGAGGGTAAATGTGCGAAATATGCGAAATGTGCGAAATGCATTTATTCGAGCAGCAAAACTCTTTGCACTATTGTGAACAAACTTTGCGGCTTGGCGGCTTGGCGAGACTGTATTTAGGACAATGGTCGTTCAACCTTTGCAATTGAAATACATCCGTGCAAAGAGTCTCGAAGTTTTTTCAAGTGCGGGAAATTCTCTCCGTCTCCAGACAGCATATTTATTCACCTGGGCGGAACCGGCCGCGAGACAAACAGCCGATAGTATATTTAAAACGCCCGATTACTCAACCAATAGAGATAGCCGCAGCAAATCGAATAGTTTTGCCCCTAACACTTGATCAATGGCAGTCTTTAAATTATTCCGATCGTTGTTGAAAGTTATTTTTATCGCAACCGGGATTCTCCCTTTTTTCAAATGTAGTTCCGGCTACAAAGAAACAAATGGGAAAAAAACCTACAATGGCAAAGAAATAACTGATGCAACCTTCAAAATTTTGAACGATGCATTTGCCACTGATTCAGCAACCGCTTACTTCAAAGAGCATCCGATTACCGGCGCTGACGTTACCAGTTTCATTGCCCTTGATGAGCATTATGCAAAAGACAAAAAATACGTCTACTACTGCAATGAATCCAGAGACGGCCAAACTTATTTCACCACGAAAAGAAATTCGATTTCTACAATAGACGGTGCATTACCTGAAAGTTTCAAACTACTGGAATCTGGATATGCATACGATAAGCAAGCTGCTTATTTCGAAGGAACGCAATTTCGGGTAAAAAATCCTGCAGCGTTAAGAGTCATCAGTCGTTTCATCGCTGCAGACAGTTCGCATGTTTATTATAACACCAAACTTGTCCACGGCGCTGAGGGCAAAACATTCGAAATAATAGACTCGCATTACGCAAAAGATCAGCATAACATTTATTACTATGGTTTTCCCAGTGAGCCGGATGCGGATGTAAAACGCATCTGTGCGAACAACGAAAATTTTAAACCGCTCGATTATCCATACGCTACCGACACGAAGCAGATTTACTTTCGAACAAAATCAATGACCGCTGCTAATCCAGCTACATTTAAAATTTTGGACAACGGTTTCTCTACCGATGGCAACCTCGTGTTTTTCCAATCTAAGAAAATCGCCGGGGTAGATGCAAAGAGCTTTATCGCAATTCCGCTTCCCGAAAACGTCTCGACTGATGGATACTATGCAACCGATACCAATGCCGTGTACTTCAAACAATATAAACTTCCAGGCGCATCAATCGAATCGTTTACTATAATGAATCTTGGTTATTCAAAAGATGACAAGCAGGTTTATTTCCATTCGACACAAGTTGTTGGAGCAGATCTGCAATCATTCAAAACATACCCGCATGGCATGGGCGACGCAGATGCAGAAGATAAAATGGGGAAATATTTTGAAGGGAAGAAAGTGAGAGAGGAAGAATGATATCGAGAAACAGAACGAGAGTGAGAAACAGAGCAGAGCGAGAAACAGAGCGAGAGCGAGAGTGGAGTTTGGAGTTTGGAGTGTGAGGGCGAGAGCGGAATAGCAATACCTTTGACGCATGGATTATTTCAGGAAGTTGTTGGATCTATTAAAAATCGAACGGGAAGAAGATCAGCGAACATACCAGGAACTCACACTTAAACTTTCACTTGCCGACCGGCGAACAAATGGCCTCAGTTGGTTTCCCGTGGCAATACGCGGAACCGAAATGAGCCGCGGCGATTATATCACCGTTGAATTGGAAAGAACCACCCACCAGTATGTCGTACATCAATTTCGCTTTGGTGCTGCCGCGCGCCTTTTTTCAAATCATAATGCCGGAACCGATTTCGTTGACGGAGTAATCGCATACCAGGGCAGCGATCGAATGAAAATTACTTTGAGAACGGACGAATTACCTGATTGGACGCGTGATGGCAAACTGGGTATTGATCTTTTGTTCGACGATAATTCGTACGACGAAATGCAAGCCGCACTTCGGCAGGCGACAGCAATTGCAGAAAAGCCTGAAGGCCACTTGTTGAGAATCCTGACGGGCCAGGCAGCTCCAACATTCAATTCTTCAGTTCCGGATTTACAATTAGGAAACCTAAACGAGTCGCAACAGAACGCTGTGCATAAAATAACGGCAGCAAATGAATTGGCGATTGTTCACGGTCCGCCAGGAACCGGAAAAACAACAACGCTTATTCAGGCTATTAAACAACTTTATCAACTCGATAAAAAACAAATTCTTGTAGTTGCTCCAAGCAATGCAGCGGTTGATCTCTTAACTGAAAAACTTTACGACGAAGGAATGAATGTGTTACGAGTTGGAAATCCAGCACGCGTATCCGAGCGACTAATGTCATTAACGCTCGACAGCAAGATGGCTGAACATAGCAGAATGAAGGAAATAAAGAAAATGAAGAAGCAAGCTGCTGAGTTTCGCGATATGGCTCATAAATACAAAAGACAATTCGGCAAAGCGGAGCGTGATCAACGAAAAGCTTTATTCGAAGAAGCCAAGAACATCATGAAGCATGTTGTAACCACTGAACAGTACATTATTGATGATTTGATTTCAAAAGCGCAGGTAATAACCGCAACGCTGGTAGGATCAAATCATTTTACGGTGCGAAATCTTACCTATCATACTGTCGTTATCGATGAAGCTGCCCAGGCGTTGGAGCCTGCCTGCTGGATTCCAATTCTGAAAGCAAAAAAACTGATTCTTGCAGGTGATCACTGGCAATTGTCTCCAACTGTTAAGTCGGCCGAAGCGGCAAGACAAGGGCTCACTACTACCCTATTGCAGAAATGCGTCGAACTTCATCCGGAGGCCGTTGTATTGTTAGAAGAACAATATCGAATGCATTCAATGATCATGGGATATTCATCACAGGTTTTTTACGCTGGTAAACTTC
>JACMLR010000014.1 GCA_014379515.1 Chitinophagaceae bacterium | reverse complement strand
GCAGGTATTAACAGCTGTACCAAGTTATCAGAAAAGGTACTTGACGAAACATCGGTCACCGGTTTGACTGACAAACAAATTGCAGACGGAATTATTGCACCTGTTTATGCCAGGCTTCCAGACCTCTTCCGTCATACAACTTATTTCACACTTCAGGAAATTTCAACAGACGAGGCAATTCTGCCATACAGAGGCGGAACCGATTGGGGCGATAATGGGATCTACCTTGCAATGCACAAACACGAAACAACAAGTACAGATCCAAACGTTCGCGATACATGGAACACCATTCTCCAGGGAATTTCGCGCTCGATCACAGCAATCAATGCGTTGCCTGATAATAACGATCCAAACGCGAAAATTTATTTAGCAGAAGCAAGAGGCATGCGTGCATTTTATTCGATGATGACGCTTGATTTGTTCGGTATAGTTTTCAAAAAGGATGATCCGGGTCAAACTTCAGAAATTCTTCGTGGCGATGCAGCGGTTGAATACCTGAAATCAGAATTGCTTTCAGTTGAGCCTTTGTTAGATAATACTACTGGTCCGGGCCGCTTAACAAAAGCCGGTGTTTGGGGATTACTTGCTCGCCTTCATTTGCAGGCAGCAGTATATCGTGACGTCTACGGCGCTGCAAATTTTAAAGCTGAAGACATGGATAAAGTGATTGAGTATTGTGACAAGATCATTGGTGCTGGTCAGTTCCAATTGGCTGCTGACTATTTTTCGATATTCAATGACAATAACCACACGAACAAAGAATTGATTTTTGCAGTGGATCAGCGTGCTGATTTGAATGGACATAACAGGTTAGCTTATTTTTCATTGTCTGGAGACCAGTTTCCGTTGCCGGCATATACCGGAGCAAACGGAACCGATGGCCCGGGTATCACTCCTGATTTCTATCAAACATGGGTAGCCGCAAATGCACCGGCCGATCCGTCAGCGGCTGACCCGCGTTTCTACAAACAAAACCTTTCCATCTATACTAATGCAAATGATACTTGTGTAGATGCAGCAAATTTCAATATCAATCGCGGTATTCTACGTGGGCAGCAGTATGGTCTGATTCGTAAGAATGGTGTGTTTTTAAAATGTGCTGATGGAAAAATGAAAGTTGGTAAACTGTTTCATGATACGCGGAACAAACCGACCCTTGCAGTCGACTTTACTGAGCAAATTGATTATACGGTTGCCGGTAGTAATTATAATACCGGGTTTCGTGTTGAAAAATATGAATTCAGTCGTGGTTCAGTTAGTGGCAGAAACTTTGGAGAACACGATATTGTTATTCTGCGCCTTGCAGACGTATACCTCATGCGCGCGGAAGCCAAACTGCGCAAAGGTGGTGGAGAAGCCGCAGCATTGGCAGATGTAAACCTGGTAAGGGCTGCAAGAACATCTACAACTCCCGCCGCACCACTGGCAACGATGAATCTTGATTTGTTATTCCGCGAAAGAGGATTCGAACTTTATTGGGAAATGGTTCGTCGCACAGACATGATCCGCTTTGGAAAATATGAAGGAACTTGGACAGAAAAGAGTAATACAGATAAGAACAAACGAATCTTCCCGATTCCACAAACTGCAATTGACGGAGCGTCAAACTTACCTGGATACTTAGTTCAAAACCCGGGATATTGATAAGTGTTGATTACCTGAACAAGCATGTTCGTTTGTAATAATCATACATAAAAAAAAGACCGTAGCATAAAATTGCTACGGTCTTTTTTAATCAGTAGAGCTGATGATGTATTATAATATCAAAAATTAAAATCCTTTTTTACCTGATTTCAATTTTGGTAACGTGTAATTATCCAGTACGCTTTTTTCAGCGATCATTTTTTCAATTGCTTCAATGGAACGCGGGGAAAATGAAGATAAAAGCTCATTGTCTTTTTCCCTGATCAAAATGTCGTCTTCAATACGAACTGCAATACCCCACCATTTTTTATCACACTTACTTCCTTCGGGAATATAAATGCCTGGCTCAACGGTGATCACCATATTCTTTTTCAAATTTTTGTAAGAACCACGATCGTGAACGTCCATCCCGATATGATGCGAGCACCCATGCGGATAATACTGATTGGCTTCTGCAGTAGTTTTTGCGATACCAAGTTTTATTAGGCCTTGCGTCACAACTTCTCTTGCTGCTGCTTCGATCTCACTGAATGGAGTGTTGTCTTTTGCTTTCGCGAAAACAGCTTCCTGCGCATCATAAACCAATTGATAAATTGCGCGTTCTTCCGCTGAAAACTTTCCATCCACGGGGATGGTGCGAGTAACATCGGAGGTATAGCCATGGTAAGCCGCGCCCACATCCATCAATAACATCGACGTACCAATTTTCGTTTTTGTGTTTTCCATATAATGAAGAATACAACCATTTTCTCCCGCACCTACAATTGAACCATAGCCGACTTCTTCTGAACCATATTTTTTGTGAACGTATTCGTGCAAGCCCTGGATTTCTAGTTCAGACATATTTGGGTTGACGGTTTTCATTACCTCGTTTTGACCAAGGCAAGAAATTTCAATTGCTTTTCGCAATAGTTCCATTTCCTCTGGAGTCTTGATTTCTCGCAACGCCGTTGTCAGTTCGCGGTATAATCTGGTATCATATCGCGGCTCCTTAGAATAGTCAGTTGGAATTGCAGCCTTTTCCTTGAATTGAGTTACGAGGGTTGCTAATTCTGCACCTCGTCCAGATCCGGCAGGTAAGTCATTTGGAATTCGATCGAAGATGATTTTATCAAATGATGCAAAGTCAATGGCCAGCCCTTTGAAATCTTCGCCATTAATGGAATTTTTTATTCCTAATTTCTGTTGGACGCCTTCGACTCCGAGTCGGCGACCTGTCCACTGTTCAGCCTGCGCATTCTTTTTTTGTACGACAAGTAACTCATCGAATGTTGTACCATCCGCTGCGGTTTGTGGTTCTTTAAATACCATCAACATAGAATGTGGCTCCCTGTACCCTGTAAAATAGTAGAGGTCGGGATTGGGATGATAGAGGTATTCAACATCGTTGGAATACGTACGCGTTGGAAAGGCAACGACAACTGCCACCGATTTCGCCGGCATTTTTTCCCGAAGGGCCGCGCGTCGACCTGCATGAAACTCTTTGGTTAAATAATCCGTTGGTAGATCGTCTTGCGCAACGACTGCAAAGCTGAGCACGGTTAGGAACGTGACAAGAATATTTCTCATGTTAAAGTTGATTTCATGAGAAAGATAATACTTAATAATTGCTGGCGAAAAGGATAGTGACAAGTGGTTTAATCCAGGTATCGCGCTAGCCCGGCACTAGCGAAAGCCAGTCCGCGGAGATCCTCGCTTTCATGTTCGCTAAGTTCGTGATGATCAATTCCCCAGAGTTCAAGTTGAGTTTGCAAGTTCCATCGACATTAAGTAGTAGTTTTACAATGAAGAATCGACACGGATTTACTTTTCACCCGTTTGCAATTCTTATATCACTTCGTATAATTTTTTTAGAAACGACAGCTGGCGCAATTCCGAATAGCTGTTACACGTCCAATCAATAAAACGGAGCATAAACCTTCATGACCTGGGATTACTATATTAAGCTGATGTGGTTGATAGGGAGTCGCTATCTACTTTTTGCTGGCATTGCATTCCTGCTCGCTTACGTTCTTTTCAATCGTAGAATCAACACAAAAAAAATACAGTCCCGATTTCCCAAAGCGGCAGATTACAAGAGAGAAATCGGCTACTCCATCATTACCATTGCCATACTGGCGCTTTTTCCATTTGTTCTGTTGCGAAACGACGCCATCCGCCCACACACAACTTTTTATAAAGACATTTCTCAATACGGTTGGACTTATTTCGTATTGGCACTACCGATTATGATTCTAATGCATGACACATATTTTTATTGGGCGCACCGGTTAATGCATCATCCCAAAGTATTCAGGTTTGTTCACCTGATTCATCACAAATCCACAAATCCATCGCCCTGGGCAGCATATTCATTTCACCCGCTCGAGGCAATCATTGAGGGAGGCATCATCGTTGTATTTTTATTTACTATTCCTGTTCACTCCATCCATCTCTTTCTCTTTATCCTGTTCATGATAATATATAATGTATATGGCCATCTCGGTTGGGAGATTTTCCCGAAGGGATTTAGCCGCCACTGGTTGGGTAAGTGGATGAACACGTCGGTGAATCACAATCAACATCACCAACATTTCAAAGGCAATTACGGGTTGTATTTTCTTTTTTGGGATCGGTTAATGGGAACAATCCGCGAAGACTATGATCGTCATTTCGATGACGTTAAGTCCAGATGATCAATTGCTAATCAATGTCATTCCTACACTTCTGGCTTTGCAACCAAAAGCAGAACTAACCGGTCTAACATTCACAGTTCGTTGACAAAACTTTATCAATATGAAACAAACAAGGGCACGGCGTTTTCATACTTTTAAATGCAAGTTCTTTTCAGTTTCATCACCAAAAACAGCATCATCTATGAAGATGTTTTTTACCCTCACCTCGGCGATTGCCTTTTTGTTTCTCTTCCCCTACAATGGGCACGCTCAAACTTCCTGGCCGAAAATTGTCACTACGTCGGAAGGCTCAACTATTAAAATGTACGAATGGCAGCCTGAATCCAGCGGAGAAAGTTCGCTGAAAGCTCGTGCTGCAATTTCTGTAATCGAAAATGGCAAAGCGGATCCGGTATTCGGTGTTGCCTGGTTTACGGCCGCATTGAACAAAACCTCCAACGGTTATATTGTGGAATCCGTGGAAATCCAAAGTATTAAACTTCCAGGCGATCGTTCTGATGAGCAGCTTGAACAAATTGAGAGATCGCTTGAAGCCCAGGTACCTGCGTGGAAGATTTCCTTCACCAATGACGAAATCAATTCCGACCTCAAGCTGAACCAACAGCAAGAGAGTTTGTCGAAAAACATCAGCAACGCGCCGCCACAAATTATCTATTCGACGCAGCCCTCCATTCTTGTTTCTATCGATGGTGATCCAAAACTTAAGAAGAACGAAGAGTGGGGAGTAGAAGCTGTCGTAAACTCGCCGTTTACAATTATCAAAAATAGAGATGGAAATTTTTATCTATATGGAGGAAAACATTGGTATGAAGCCAATGCAGCGACAGGCCCATACAAGTATACACAGCAGGTTCCATCCAACTTAACTTCAATTGAATCTGCAATAAACGATTCTTACAAAAACAATAATAATACTGACAGTGAAGAAAATTCGTACACTATTTCTTCCATCGTTGTGACAACAAAGCCGGCTGAATTGGTACAGACTGAAGGTGAGGCAAGCTTCGCAGCGGTAGAAGGCACGAACCTGTTGTATGTAAAGAACACGGACGACGATATATTCATGGATGTAAATTCTCAAAATTATTATGTGCTGCTGGCAGGTCGCTGGTATAAATCCAAAACACTGAGCGGACAATGGCAGTTTGTAGAATCTGATAAACTCCCGCAGGATTTTGCCCGCATTCCCGCGAAGTCTGAGAAAGCAGATGTATTGTCAAGTGTAGCTGGCACTGATGAAGCAACCGATGCTATCCAGGAAGCGCAACTGCCTCAAACGGCAAAGGTTGATCGGAATAGCGCAACTGTCGATGTTGTGTATGACGGAGATCCGGAATTCCAGGATATTGATGGCACCAGTATGCAATATGCAGTGAACACTCCAAATTCTGTTCTCCGCTATCGCAACCAATATTATTCAGTCGATAATGGTGTGTGGTTTGTTGCGCGATCGGCGCGGGGTCCATGGGCTGTAGCCGTCGAGCGCCCTTATGAAATCGCATTGATTCCCCCACGATATCCGGTGTATCACGTAAAGTACGTGTACATCTATGATGTGCAACCGGATTATGTTTATATGGGATACACACCGGGCTATTTGAATACCTATGTATATGGTCCGACGGTTGTTTATGGAACGGGTTATTATTATCGGCCATGGTATCGGACATTTTACTACCCGCGGCCCTGCACATGGGGGTATAATATGAGGTATTCACCTTATGGTGGTTGGGGTTTTGGTGTGAATATCAACTTCGGTTGGTTGAACGTCGGTATCGGAAGTCCATGGTGGGGTTATAGTCGCGCAGGATGGTGGGGACCATCAGCCTATCGGCCGAACTATTGCTATCGCGGAGGATACTATGGATACAATAACCGCTATTATGGGTATAATGGAAATCAACGTAATAATGTGTACAACAATAACAGGTATTACAATTCCAATCCAAACATTTACAACAACCGGCGCGGAATTTCAAGTCGCGATATACAGCGCAACGACAATCGCCGTCGCGACATCGTAAATAATAATGGAAATCGTCGTAATGACGGTAATCGCATCGAGAGAAATTATAATAACCGCGATTATAATAATAACAATAACAATCGTCCAGACATCAATCGCGGCAATAACGGGAATAATAATAACAGGAATAACGACATAAATAACAATAATCGCGGAAATGGTGGTCGGGATGCGAATCGAATTGGAAATGGAACAAACAATAATTCACGTCCAAGTAGGGAATATCGCCCCTCGACAAACAATGACTATCCAGAACGCAATAGGAACAATCGGATCATAAACGAGAATCGGGGCTCATCTCCGGATCGTACAATTGAGCGTTCCAGAGGTACGGAGGGTGGAAGAAGTCGCGAAATTATTAATCGGCCAGACAACTCATCGCGCGGCAACAATGGTTCAGGGAACCGCGCACCGGAACGTAGCAATGATGTTAGAAGTGGTGGAAACAATGGCGGAAATAATAATAGTGGAAATGGAAATGGCGGTAACAGCGGTAGAGGCGGAAGTGGACGTCGAGGAGGTTAAATATATTTTCAACTTTTCGAATCCCTGCCACCTGGCAGGGATTTTTTGTTTGCAACGACCAACGAAGCTTAATTAAATTTGCAAATGTCTTTAAATGTCATCTATTGCTACGATGCATACTGCGGCTGGTGCTACGGCTTTAGTCCCGTTATCAAACGGATTGCTGCTGATTACAAAGATGAAATCTCATTTGAAGTTCTCAGTGGTGGTATGATTATTACCGATGAACCAAAACCAATCAGTGTTACTGCGAAATATATTCAGCAAGCGTACCAGCGCGTGCAGGAGATGACCGGCATCCGATTTGGAAGTGACTATCTATGGCACGTCTATAATTCTGACAAAAGCGATTGGTATCCATCTTCTGAAAAGCCCGCGATCGCTCTTTGCGTGTTCAAGGACATTTATCCAGACATGCAAGTAGAGTTTGCGGCAGATCTGCAATATGCTTTGCATTTTGAAGGTCGGGATTTATGCGATGACGAGGCTTACCGTCACCTCCTCGAAAAATATGCAATTATGGCTGATGATTTTTATGCGAAGCTGAAATCAACTGAATATAAAGAAAAGGCCTACTACGAATTTTCATTGTGCAAACAATTACAGGTAACTGGATTTCCGGCTGTCTTGCTGCAAGTAAATGAAACGAAATTTTACTTACTTGCACGAGGATATACAGATTACGAAACATTGAAACCGCGGATCGAAGCGATTCTTTCTGAACTAAAAACACTATCTGAACGCGATGATACTAACAGTAACGCTTAACCCATGTATTGATAAAAGCTCGTCAGTCGAACAGCTGAAGCCAGAGAGCAAGCTGCGATGTACAGAAGTACTTCATGAAGCAGGCGGTGGCGGAATAAATGTGAGTAAAGCACTCAAAAGACTGGGAGTTGAATCTGTCGCGCTGTTTCCATCGGGAGGTCACAATGGCGATATGTTGAAGAGTTTGCTTAAGCAACAAAGTATTCAGTTCCATGCGGTGGACACTCATGTTGAAACAAGAGAAAACTGGATTGTTCTCGAAAGCGAATCCAATAATCAATTTCGATTTACATTTCCGGGGCGAGCAGTTGAAGAAGTTGTGATCAAAGAATTGATTGATCAGATGCGGTCTTTCTCTCCAACATATGTAATCGCAAGCGGAAGCCTTCCTCCCGGACTACCAGATTATTTTTATGGATTGATCATTAAAACCGCACATGCAGTTGGAGCGCGCTGCATTGTAGATACATCCGGACCTGCATTGGAGGCGATCAAAGATCGAAAGGCATATTTAATCAAGCCAAACATTGGAGAACTTGCGCGTATGTTGAAAGTGGACAAGCTTGAACGAAATGAGACGGATGACGCAGCCCAACAGGTAATTGAAAATGGATATGCAGAACTTGTTGTTGTTTCTATGGGAGCGGAAGGTGCGTGGCTCGTTAGTCGTGATGAAAAACATTTCGTTACCGCCCCTACTGTAGAAAAGAAAAGTACTGTTGGTGCTGGTGATAGCATGGTTGCAGGAATTACGTATGCATTGCAAAAAAATTTATCGCTTAAGGAGGCGCTGCAAATGGGCGTTGCTTGCGGAACTGCTGCTACGATGAATAGCGGCACGCAGTTATTTGATCAACAAGATGCGTTGAACTTATTCAATGGTATTCGAAGTGCAGTTTAGTAAATGAATTAATTTACGGCTGTCCGTCTACGTAAGACGCGACCGGAGTTGATTTTAGGATTATAGGCGGTTCGGAACCGCTTCGGTTCCGAACCGGGTGCATTAAGTGGTGTAAGTCAATAAATTAATTTTCATAAAAACACAAAACGCGGTATTCTGTTGACACTTTGGAGCCGGTTCCGAACCTAAGACGTTAATCACTAGCAACCAATGTCTTAGTCTTTCAAAATTTTCTAAACAACGCTTTCCGTGGTGTTTTCACCAGCATCGTTAACAAGAGCATCTACTGTCAATGAAATGAAACCGCAACATAAAGTCACCACACCTTAGCGAAAAAGAATGTTAACTTATACGGCTGGTTTTTTACCACCACATAGCTCGTTTAGTTTCCCCTCAAATTATAATGAATGAAACAAATTATCCTCTTGTTTTCCTCTATTATGAGTCTCCTAATGGCTTGCGCTCAAACTGGTAAAATGGATTTTGAGCAATACAATCCTACCTCAACACTTGTTGTGCCGGAACACAGAATCACAAAAGCTAAGTTTCCTTTTATCGATGTCCACAATCATCAGTTTGATATGCCCACAGCTAATTTATCACGGCTTACGAATGAAATGGATAAAATGAATATGGCTGTCATGGTGAATCTTAGTGGTGACAATGGAAGCAAACTTCAGCAATCTGTAAATAACGTTCGTAAAAATGCGCCAACACGTTTCATTGTGTTTGCAAATGTGAATTTCAATGGTGTCGGAACTGAAGGTTGGGCCGAAGCAGCAGCAAAACAGTTAGACGAAGACGTTAGAAACGGCGCTAATGGTCTTAAGATCTATAAGAGCCTGGGGTTTTCAGTTAAGGATAATACAGGCAAGCGCGTTACGGTCGACGATCCGCGGCTTGACCCCATTTGGAAGAAATGCGCAGAGCTAAAAATACCGGTCCTAATTCATACTGCCGATCCGAAATCTTTTTGGGATCCGGTGGATGAACACAATGAAAGATGGTTGGAAATTACTACGCATCCGAATCGCAAGCGTGCAGCTGATAACCCGGTGCCATTTGAAAAGCTGATCGAGGAACAGCATCGGCTGTTTACACGCAATTCAAAAACAACATTCATTGCTGCACATTTCGGATGGTATCCAAATGATCTTGCCAAGCTCGGATTATTGTTAGATAAATTGCCGAACGTAATGGTAGAGTTCGGTGCAGTGATTGCCGAACTGGGACGTCAACCAAGAATGTCAAAACAATTTTTTACTAAATACCAGGATCGCATTTTATTTGGAAAGGATAGTTGGGTGCCTGAGGAATATGCAACCTACTTTCGTGTGCTTGAAACAGAAGACGAATATTTCCCCTACCACAAGAAGTATCATGCATTTTGGCCAATGTATGGAATGGGCTTACCGGATGAGATCTTAAAGAAAGTGTATTATAAAAATGCGCTTCGTATCGTACCAAATATTGATAAGTCGCAATTTCCAAAGTAACAGCGCCACACCAATCAAAAAAACCAAAACTAACAATATGAAAAAGCTAATCCCTGCACTTGCGATTTTTGCAATTACAGTGTCGAGTTGTAATAACGACGCGGCAACCAAGAAAGAAACACCCGTTGACTCCGGTCTGGTCGCAACTCTCGATAGCCCGGTAAAATCTTCTGCCGTATTGGATACTGCTGCTATCGCAAAGGCATGGAATGATTTCAAAGTTCCTTCCACAAAGCATCAGTTGATACGCTCCTGGGATGGAACATGGACAGGCGAGGTTTCTCAATGGATGGATCCGGGCTCCCGACCAATGGTTAGTCGCGCCACGATGGTAAGTAAGACAGCGGCAAATGGGCTTTTCCAGGAAAGCAAATGGACCGGATCAATGTTTGGTGCTCCGTTCGAAGGAAAGTCGCTCCTGGGTTTCGACAACGGAAAGAAGAAATTCGTGAGTACGTGGATCGATAACTCAAGTTCAGGGATCGTGTTTATGACCGGCGACTGGGATGAAAATTCAAAGACATTGAGTTTAAGTGGTAATCAAACCGACCCGGTAACAGGTAAAGACACGGAAATCCGACAGGTATTAAAAATCGTCGATTCAAATACGCAGATACTCACGATGTATGGAGCAGGGATGGATGGGAAAGAAATGAAGTTTATGGAAGGCACATTTTCCCGACGCAAATAACATGATCAACAAGATGGTTGTGGCTGATTGAATAGAACAGCCACAACCATTTTTATTTAGAATAATTTTTCATTCGGCGGTTTGATGCCGAGCAGCCTGATGTAAATAGTAGCTTGTCCCCGATGATGCGTTTGATGTTCAAATGCTTTCAACAACCAACCCAACTTTGTTTCCTGGAAGCGGCCCGTTCCCGCGCGCTCGAGAAACTGCGACGTATTCATGCTTTTTATTCCTTCGATAGCAAAATCATAACTAGCCATCACATAATAAACAACGGAGTCAGCAGACTGCGCAGTTTGTCTTGCTTCCAACTGACCAGTCCAACGCTGTTTGCCGGTTGCATTCGCTGAAAGGCCAACGGTGGCTTGCGCCAAATGAAGCATTTGCTGAGCAAAGGTTCGAACAGAATCCTGTGCGCGAAAATCATATTTATCCTTCGGCATCGCATCAAGATATTCTTTGGTGTAAAGTTTAGCGCGTTCCCAATCCTTTATCAAATAAGCCTTGAGAGAATCAGCCAATTGGGATTGTGCAGTTGATACAAGCATTATAACGGTTACGAGTGATAGCAGTTTTTTCATACTAATTTTTTTGAAGCATAAATTTTAAATCCTGTAATAATTTCGAACACGAAGTAAAAGATAATAATTCGTGCAGGACGTTATTTCGCTTAGGAATTCAACATATTTTTTATCTTGATGTTTTTGTTTCGAAGATCAATACCTCCTTCAAGAATTGATTTCATATTGGCGAGATGAAAAGTCCAACCGCTCTTACACCCTACATGGTAATTCATCCTGCTTAAGTCGTCGTTGGGGATATCGCCCTGCGTTAATTGGACAATCGTTTGATCGTCTTCTTTCAAAATTTCTATCGCACAATTGCCAGCTTTTCCAAAACTGAATTTGAGGTGATCTTTGTTGTTACAATCGAGAATGGTACCATATTCCACGGAGTCATCTCCATACCCATGCCAATGCCATTTATAGGAATCGCCTGTGCAAACCTGATCTTTGTCTTTTTTCACAACACCATCTGCAGTTTTGTATTCACAGGTTCGCAAGAACCAATGCTCCATTCCTGCGCGCGTGGCCCAGCACCAATAAAGTTTTTCTATCGCAACGTTATTGATATTAACACGCACTACAAATTGTGACCAATTAATTTCTGACGGCATTGCATTAGGTTAAGGTGTCGAATGAAGGGCTACCCGATTTCCTTCTGAATCCAAAAACACTGCCATATATCCATACTCTGGTGATATTAATGTTTTGGGCACGAGAATACTGCCGCCTGCTTCTTCTATTTTGTCTAAAATCAATTGAACGTCCGGATTGGCATTCAGATAAACCAGCGGACCATCGGTCGCTGACGGTTTATAAAATCCATCAGACACCTGCATTAGTGCACCGCCAATACCCGTTGCCATGTCTTCAAGAGGGAACATTCGCATTTTGAATTGCGCGACGTCGAGCGGATTCATCTTGATGTCAAAAATTGTTTCGTAAAATTTGGTTGCCCTTTCAATATCAGTTGTCGGAATTTCGAACCAACTGATTGCATGTTTAAAAATCATGTTTTAAGATTGAGTGTTATACTAACCTATTTTTACGCGGGTTTCTTTTAGTCCCCTGCTCTGTAAATAATCGAGTAACTCTTTTGCATCCTCACCGCCTCGTTGCGCATGATGAAGAAGTGTAAAACCGTGCGGACCCCGCGCATTTAGGTACTGCGGGTATTCATTGAGGTATGCTTTTACTATCTGTGTTTTACCCAACATTGTTAATACAAAAAGATTTGTACGTGCTCCCTGGTCAATAAGAAAGTTGGCAACGTCTTTCGTTCCTACATGCCCTGCTCCTTCAAGCGCGGTTTCGAAATCGCCCCCACCCCAATCCCACGTCGCGTACAGCAAGTTAGGAAACTCGAGAAGTAATGTTTTCACTTTTGCAAGATTGTTATGTCCCGCACCAATAAACTCTTTCACTTTATCGGCGGGTAATGGTGCTGGTGTTGCATCTTGAGCGATCGTACTTACCGGTGCTGCGATGAGTACGCCTGCACCAATTGAAAAATTGCGGAGAAAGGATTTGCGGTTCATACAATTTTTATTTAAGTTAATCAATTGGCCACAGCAAGCTGTAGCCGCTTGTCATTTCTTCCGCCGGTAATCAAGAACGCATCGGTTGTCCACGTTTTTTCATCGTCCTTTGAAATCTCATCATGTTGCCGGACACGATCATCCGAAAGTTTGTAAAAGCTAAGTTTCCTTATAGCCATCGTGTCGGGATGAAATTTAAACCGCCCCGTTTTGAAAACGATATTATCTTTTTCGCTTTTCCCTGACAGGTATTCGGTACTACCTCCAGTGTTATCCACCCAGGTTTGCTGCCATTGTTTAGTAACTGCATTGAAGGTTTTGAAGCTTTTACCAGCGTATCGTAATCCTTGGACAACCCCTGCACTCGTCCACTCCTCAAGTATAATACAGCTGTCGAGGATTACTGTCACCTGCTTTTTTGCCATTCGTTCCAAAGGCTTCCCAATGGCCGATCCAGAAATCGAACTGGCGATATTCGGGGCGGGAGCAGGGCAGTTGTGCAGTTGTAGTTGTTGCAGTGATTAATAATACCAGGAATAATTTCATAACACCATTTTTAGAGCAGACCGTACGGAACCGCAATAGGCTGGACCGCTCATCACAAACCATGGGCATAAAAAAAGCACGGAAGATTCCGTGCTTGTATGATTTTTAAATCCTTTGCATTACTGCTGCCTGCGTTGCGGGCGCATAGAAGGCTCAATTTCATCCTTCCATTTTTTGAACTGATCTTCACCGAGAACTTTTTTCAGTTTAGTATCACGTTCTGTAGTGATGGGTTCCATTTTAGCCATCATCGCATCGCGGTCAGGACGAGCACCCCCTGCCATTAATTCCTCGCGCGCTTTATCAGAGGCTTTATAATAATCGGTAAAGATTGCATCGATCTCTGTAAGTTTCTCAGCAGCCGGCTTGAAGGCGCTATCCATTTTTTCATGGATCGTCTTTACTCTTTCTTCAATTGTACGGCGTTGTGGACCCTGTGCGTTTGCAGCAATAAATCCAACAAGAAGTAATGCTACAAGAATGATTCTGTTTTTCATACTGACTGTTTAATTAAATTAATTGTTTGTTGTTAGATGTGAAGACGAAAAAAAACCTGTGCCCTCTATATTTACTGCACTGTTAAGAGTTCTTTTTTTGTCCTTCCGTTCGTTGATTTCCATTACGGCGATAAAACGCAGGTTTATTATTCATCCGGTTGACCATCGAATCTAATTTGACTTTTTGTTCCGGATTACAAATAGATCGGACCCGACCGAAGTGGCGAAACATCGTTAGTTCCATTCGTTGCTGTTGAACAGACAGGGTATTAATGGCCTGCGCAACCGAAGAATCGTTGGCAGGTTCCCTCAACAAACGATACAAAGAATTTTTCGATGAACGAATACTATCCCCAATAAGTTTGAGTGAGTCACGATTTTGTTCGTGTAGTTGTTGAAACTGTTTTGTTTGCTCTTCGTTAAACCCAACTTCTTTCTTCATGTAATCGACAATCGAAAAATCGCCCTTGCCACCCTTATGCTCAGGACGTCGGTTCCAAACAGTAAAGTAAAGAAGTACTGCAAGATTGGAGAGCAATAGTATTATCACCAATCCAATCAGCGCCTTATTGTTTCTTGCTCCCGTACTCATGGTTGTTCATCATTTACACTGTAGAAGCGATCAGCGGTGGTTTGTGGATAGTTATACTCGCTGGCAAAAATCTGCTCTTCTTCAGGAAGCAGCTGGCTCGTTTCAGAAGACTGAAAAACAACAACCGCGTTCATTATAATAACTACCACAACTGCTGCGAGCGCAATAACTGGCCTGCTGAGAAACCGAGCTGCCCAGCTCCAGTCTTTTGCTCCATCAGACTTCAACGAGGCGATGATTCGGGTATACAAAAATGGATTGGCCGTTGCTCGCTCGATATGATCCAGGCTCGCAAGCGTTTCTTCCACCTGTTTTGATATGTTTTCGGGGTTGGTCATATTACTATTTTTTTGACGTTAACAGGTGATCAAACTTGCACCTTGTTGAAAGTTTTTGCCTTATTCTTTTAAATTTCGGTAATAATCGTTCAAGATCTTTTTGAGATTTCCCTTTGCCCGATGCATTAGTGACTCAACGGAGGATACCGTTGATTCCATAATTTCTGCAACTTCCTGATAGCTAAGGCCTTCAATCTTATGCAGGGTAAAAGCTGTCTTTTGATTATCGGGTAATTTCTCTATCGCTCTGAAAAGAACTGCCCCCTTTTCCTTGTTTTCCATGCTGACGCCGGGGTGATGGAAATCAGGCTGATGCCGAACCTCCTCATCATTAATTCCAAAAAGGCTTTGCAAGAAAGCAAATCGCTTCTTGCGCTTTTTTTTGCGGATGTGATCGAGTGATTTGGTAAAGGCGATCCGGTATAACCAGGTGGAAAATTTTGAATCTCCTTTAAATTGGCCAATTGACTCATACACTTGAACGAATACCTCTTGCGCTACATCCTCCGCATCCTCAGAATGCTGGACGATACCAAGAGATGTATTGTAGACCATATCCTGCCAGGTTTCTACAATTAGCTTAAACGCACTTTCATCCCCTTTCTTTAGTCTGTCAATTAATTCCAGTTCATTCAATTCCGCCGAAGATTTCCGGAAAATTAAGGTTTTTGATGCACGCTTGTGATCACCCGGAGAATCTTTTGTCGCCCAGTTCATAACCTTTTGATCTCAACATTTATTTATTTATGGATTAAGCATCGTTATGTAATCTTTTGCAAAAGCACATCCAATGCTAAACCAGTTTATGGCAGTAAGAGACTCTTGCCTGGATGCGCGATGGTTCCAGGTTATCTTCCAGACAATTTTTCTTTCTTATGGAATTTTATTTCTTGGATGGCAGGCAGACTGGCCTCATTATTCGATTTCAATTTCTGCTTGCTTTCTTTTTCAGTATGCTGCAGATTCAATCAGGCTAAAAAAATGGCTAACGATCAACCATTTTTCTCTTTGGGGATTCAGTGTGTTAATTAGTGCGATGAGCCTTTGCCTTCTGTTGAAAACAAACTACTGGTATATAAGTCTTTTTGCTGCATTCCTAACGGTAATGAGCAAGCTCCTTTTTCGATTCGATGGCAGGCATATTTTTAACCCGTCAGCGTTTGCCATTGTAGTGATGCTATTAATTACGGACAAAGCGTGGCTGTCACCAGGGCAGTGGGGAAGTAATGCAGTCATATTTTTCATTGTTATTACTCTCGGCACAATCGTTATCACAAGAGTGCAACGGCTCGATGTCAGCCTAGCTTTTTTGATCACCTACATATCACTACTGTTTTTCCGACAGGTTGTTTATTTAGGTTGGCCGCTCGACTTTTTTGTTCATTCAGTTGGTACCGGAAGTCTCCTGCTCTTTACCTTCTTCATGATAAGTGATCCGAAGACCGCACCTAATCATCCTGTGGCGCGGGTTATCTGGGCGGTACTTATTGCAGCTACTGCATTCTATTTATCTGCATTCAAATGGAAATATAATACAATGTTATGGGTGCTTGTGGCTGCTGCCCCGCTCGTTCCAATTCTGAATCGTATCTGGAAAAATTCAACCTTCGAGTGGAATCAATCAAAAGCCTTTAATCTCTTTCAAATTTTTAAAAAATCAAAAATGAAACCATCCTTCAAAAAAATTGCGGCGACGTTTTTACTCGCTACGTTGATGACACATGATGTTGCTGCATTCTGTGGCTTCTATGTTGCCAAAGCTGACGGCACATTGAAAAATAAAACAAGCCAGGTAATATTAGTACGAGATGGCAATAAAAACGTGATAACGATGTACAACGACTTCAAAGGTAATTTCAAAGACTTTGCAATGGTCGTACCGGTGCCCGTTATATTGCAAAAAAAGGATATCAAAGTTGTCAATCAATCCATCTTTAATATTCTGAATGATTATTCGAAGCCGAGGCTTGTTGAATATTATGACGAAAATCCCTGTAGCAGGGTGGCTTATGATAGCGACATGAAGCAATTTGCTCCCTCTGCCCTGAATGAAGTTGTTGTTAGTGGATATGGCGCTGCAAAAAGAAAATCAGTTACAATTGAAGCACAGTATATCGTTGGGGAATACGATATACTAATTTTGAGCGCGAAAGAATCGGGTGGATTAAAAGAATGGCTTACAGAAAATGGATATAAACTTCCCGCGGCAGCGGAAGAAGTATTAGAACCTTATGTAAAAAGCAACATGAAATTTTTCGTGGTAAAAGTAAATGCTGCGGAAAAGAAAAAACTACCTGGCGATTTCCTTCGTCCAATTCAAATCAGTTTTAACTCTCCCAAGTTTATGTTACCCATCCGTCTTGGTATGGCCAATGCTGACGGAGATCAGGATATGATCGTTTATGCATTCACAAAAAAGGGTCGTATCGAAACCATCAATTATCGTAGTGTCGAATTGCCCACGGCGAAAAATGTTCCGCTATTTGTAAAGCAAAATTTCGGTGCCTTTTATAGTAATCTGTTCCAGCATCAGTGGATAAAAGAAGGTCAAAGTATTTCGATGCTTGAGTATGCATGGGATGTTAGTCCGAAAAATTATGTCAAATGCGATCCGTGCGTTGGCAATCCGCCGGGAGAGCAAGACCTTATTCAAGCGGGTGTGTGGTGGTTAACGCGCGATTGGAACAATTATGACGATGTAGATAATGAAGATGCGGCTGATTATAATCCTGACGTTTATTTCACTCGTTTGCATATCCGATATAACCGGGAACAATTCCCCCAGGATCTCGTGTTCCAGGTAACACCTAACAAAGAGAACTACCAGGCAAGATATATTATCACCCACCCTGCCGAAGGCGATTTTTCATGCAGCGAGGGCAGAAAATACCTTGTTGGTTTAAAGCAACGACGTAAAGCTGAATTGCTCCAACTTACATCCCTAACAGGAAAGAGCCATGAAAATTGGGATATGGCAAATGAGGAAGGAAGCTCAGGAAAAACGGATGCAGCATATGCAACGGTAGCAAGCGGCATTGACGATAACAATGATAATCCGGGGGTAATGCACCCGAATTTTCTGCTATCATTTGTTGTTTTAGCGGGCATTGGAGCATGGGCCTTCATGAAAAAAAATCGTCAGCGCCTCATTGACTAACTTAATGAGTCGAGAATAATTGCGAGGGGACATTTCGCCCCGTTTTAAGCAAATCGGGCTATTGAAAGGAAAATCTTCTTAACCCGCACCTTCTATTTTTTTTAAATGAACAGTAAAAGTATCTTGCACGTTCAAAAAACTGAACGTGTTTTATGGAGTACAGTAAAATAATCGCTGTTACCGGAATGCCCGGCCTGCAAGAACTGATTAGCAGTAAAAGCGATGGTGCCATCGTTCGCTCGCTTGAAGACAACAGCACAAAATTTGTTTCTTCGCGCATTCACAACTTTTCACATCTGGAAAGCATTGAAATTTATACTGTGCGTGAGAATGTGAACCTCGTTGAAATCTTCAACGCAATGGACACGGACGGAGGCAAACTTCCTGACGAGAAAGACGCGAAAGCGGTTAAATCATACTTCGAGAAAGTGTATCCTGATATGGACTTCGAAAGAGTTTATAACAGCGATATGAAGAAGATGGTAAAATGGTTTTCAGTATTGAAAGCAAATAACATCGAAATCAAATTATCGGAAGTTCCAGAGGAGGAAGAGGTTGAAGAAGAGGTGGTAGTTGAAAAGCCAGCAGAAAAAGTAGCAAAGAAAGCTGAAAAGCCAGCACCTGCACCAAAGAAAGAACCTAAGGAAACCAAGAACGCCAAAGAGGAAGTAGTAGAGGAAAAGCCAAAAAAAGCAGCCGCGAAAAAGAAAGAAGAAAAACCTGCGGCGACAAAAAAAGCAGCATCAGCAGAGCCAAAGAAAAAGGCAGCCGCTGCGAAACCCAAAAAAGCCGCCGAAGAAAAGGCAGCAGCTCCAAAAAAGAAAGCTGCACCGAAAAAGAAATAAGAACGTATTCGTAATAAGCTGCTCTGAAACCCAGGGCAGCTTTTTTGTTAAACACACCCAATGAAATACACAGCAGATATTCAAAAGATCCCGCGTAAATTTTTGCCAGAAGATTTCAAACTCAGTTCCTGGGAAACAGTCGAGCCCTTCTTTGTAAATCTTCTCAACCGAAAAATAGATTCAGAAAAAGATCTTCAGCAATGGCTGATCGACAGTAGTGAAGTTGAAGCAGTGCTTAGTGAAGATGCCTGCTGGCGCCAGATCCGAATGACATGTGACACCGAAAACAAAGCACTTGAAGAGTCATTTGTTTTTTTTGTAACACAGATTCAACCGCGCATTCAGCCTTACGCGGATAAATTGAATCGCAAGCTGATTGAATCTCCATTTACAAAAGAACTGGACCAAACGAAGTTCTTTACATATCTGCGCAGCGTGCAAAAAAGTATTGATCTTTTTCGCGAAGAAAATATTCCTCTTCAATCAGACCTTAGTGTTCTTGGCCAGCAGTTCGGAGTTATTTCGGGCAAGATGACTATTGAGGTGGATGGAAAAGAATATACATTGCAACAAGCCGCAAAATTTTTGGAGAGCGCTGATCGCGCTAAACGCGAAGAAGTTTATCGTAAAATCAATGAGCGCCGCTTACTCGACAACGACGCGCTCGACGAATTATATACCACCCTTATCCAAAAAAGACAGCAGGTTGCGTTGAACGCAGGCTTTGAAAACTATCGTGATTATAAATTTAAAGAGCTGGGACGTTTTGATTACGCGAAAGAAGATTGCTATCAATTTCACCAGGCCGTAAAGGAGCATATACTTCCACTTGTCAATGATATTTATGAGCGTAAAAAACTAAAACTTGGGCTGACGGAACTGAAGCCCTGGGATACGGAAGCTCAGCCTGCCGGTATCTCACCACTTCGTCCGTTTCAAACAGGTGGAGAACTGCTCGAAAAAACAATCCAATGTTTCGAACGGCTGAATCCATTTTTTGCTGATTGTTTGCGCCGGATGAATGAAATGAATCGCTTTGATCTTGATAGTCGTAAAGGAAAGGCGCCGGGCGGTTATAACTGTCCGTTAGCTGAAACAGGTGCGCCATTCATTTTTATGAATGCGGCCGGCCAAATGAGTGATGTAACAACGATGGTTCATGAAGGGGGGCATGCGGTACACTCCTTCCTGGCTCATCCGCTCGAGCTCTCGTCGTTCAAGGAATACCCAATGGAAATTGCGGAAGTTGCCAGTATGGCGATGGAACTTTTCAGTATGGAGTATTGGGAAGTATTTTTTAACGATAAAGAAGACCTCAGGCGGGCGAAGGAACATCAGCTCGAGAGAGTGATCACGATCTTCCCATGTATCGCGACAATTGACAAGTTTCAGAATTGGGTATATGAAAATCCGGCCCACTCACGGGCAGAACGCGCTGAGAAATGGATGGAGATATTGAAAGAGTTCAGTACTTCGGCAATCGATTTCTCGTGCCTTGAACCGTATCGGCGTTTTAGCTGGCAAAGGCAGTTACATTTATTCGAGGTTCCATTCTATTATATCGAATATGGTATCGCTCAACTTGGTGCCATCGGATTGTGGATGAAGTTTAAAGAAGATAAAGATGCAGCACTAACCCACTACATGCAGTCTTTAAGCCTCGGTGGAACTCAAACATTGCCTGAATTATATAAAAGTGCAGACATTGAATTTAATTTCTCGCCCGCTTACATTAAAAAGCTAATGGAGTTCGTTAAACGTGAAATTGACACATTGCTTCATTCGTAATTCCTTAAAAAATACCCACTTTGAGGTATCGCGAGTTCGAATTTGCAAACTATATTTGTCTTGCAATAAACTATAAATAAAGACGGTAAAACGTCGTCATTATAAAAAAGCTACTAATCAGAGCCTTAACCAAAAGTCCCGGTGTTTCTACATCGGGGCTTTCTTTTTTAAAAAAGTTCTACAAAAGTTAACGTATTACGTGTATTCGTAATGGTGAGGTTACTTACAATCTTTACAAATTCCTGTAACAACCATTTGCGATTCTTCAGGTGAAAATCCCACAGGCAGTTTTACAGATGGAACCATTACATCAGCGAGGCATGTTGTGTTACTGCAAGCACTACACACGAAATGAACATGATTATCGTGATGATGGCCTTCCGAACAGTCGTTAGTACATAACGCATACCGAACCGAGTTATCTGAAGTTGGAATATTATGGATGATTCCTTTTTCGAGGAAGATTTGAAGTGTTCGATAAACTGTTACACGATCGAATTTCTCACCAGTTCGTTTTTCGATATCGCCATGGGCTAATGCACCCTTGCTCTCGAGAAACAATTCAAGTATTTTCATTCTGCTTCCAGTAACACTTAACTGGTTACGCTTTAAGATTAAATCAATCTGAACGTCCATTAGTTTTTATTTATCCTCCTTTAAAGTTACCGTTTTAGTTTCCAAACAGATTATTCGAGAAGTGCTTTCGTGACACAGGCTCTTTGATCAACTTCGCAATGTCTTGTTTAAGCTCGCGAACTTCATCGTCCTTTAAGCCATCGTAAATTTTTCTTACTTGTCCCGCTTTGTCGACCAACGCAAAGAACTGGGTATGGAGGAATTGGTCATCGATTTGTTGAAAATTGTTTTTTGGATCATCAAGTAAATAACTAACCCGCGCTGAGTTGTAGAGACTGTCTTTGCGACCGGTCACAAACCACCAGCGTTGTGTATTTACCTGCATAGAATCTGCATACCGTTTCAGTACAGGTACGCTATCAGTATCCGGATCGCTGGTATGAGAAAGAATCACCAATCCTGTTTCATCCTTGAAGTCTTCATACACCTCCTTCATATTTGAATTCAACTTCGGGCAGATGCCTGTGCAAGTGGTGAAAAAGTATTCGGCAACATAGACTTTACCCTCCAGATCGCGCTCGCTCACCTTTTTCCCGTCCTGGTTGGTGAAGGTGAATGGCTTCACATGACTTAAAACGGGCAGTTTCACATCGCCATAACCAGGTATTACTTTGGTCATAACAAAATAAAAACCAACTGCTAACAGCACAAAAAATGATGTATACAAGACCCACTTCTTTCGCATTTCTTCAAAATTATGAGAGCAAAGTTAACTCGCCCCGATCTGGAATGAAGCGATAATAACTCAACAAATAATTTGCAACAAAGTTGCATAACTTTAAATTGAACGATTATCTTTGTAGCATGCGATTTAGGATTAATTGGGATGCCCTCGGAATTTCGGCTTCACTTGCTTGCGCGATTCATTGCGCTATCCTCCCATTGATCTTAACCAGTCTGCCTGTTTTAGGAGTGAACATTATCCACAATCTCGCATTTGAGTATTTTATGATTGTTCTTGCTTTTGTGATCGGGACCTACTCATTGCTTCATGGTTATCGCAAGCATCATCATAGCCTTGTTCCATTCTTCATTTTCCTGGCGGGGATGCTTTTCCTCGTGGCAAAACAGGTATGGCATCACTACCAAATCCCGCTGCTTACAGTTGCAGTGTTATTAATCGTGATGGCTCACTTGCGAAATTTCCGGATGTGTAGGGTTCACAATCACGCTCACGCCGAGGACTGCGAACATTGAGATGTCTCGCGGAATAAGAGGAAGGCTCTTGCCAGGGCGCAAATGACCGAAGAATTCCGAACTTCTACACATAAGGCATTTCGCACATTTCGCATATTTCGCACATTTGGAATTAAGGCCTGATCGAATCAAGGAATTCGCACATTAGTCATTCGCCATTCGCAATTCAATCCTTTTCCCGATTTCAAAAACCTTTCGTCATGCCTTTTGTTATCTTTGCAGTCTAATTTGAGATTTATGATTAAAACAGGGAATCCGGTTATCAGCATTTATACGGAGATGACTCCGAACCCGGAGACGATGAAGTTTGTTGCAAATAAATTGTTGTACCCAGGCAAAAGCATTGATTTCCCCGATACGGAAAGTGCGAAGCCTTCGCCACTGGCTGTCGAGTTGTTTGGTTTTCCTTTTATTAAGTCGGTTTTTATCGCGAGCAATTTTGTTACGTTGACGAAAACGACCGAAACAGAATGGAGCGATGTGATCCCCACTATCCGCCACTTTCTAAAAGAATATCTCGAAGAAAATAAAGCAGTAGTAAATGAAGAAGAAGTAGCCGGGATGAAACAGGAAAGTTCGAATCTGGTTTCTGCCGATGATGATGATGTTGTCAAGCGCATTAAGGAATTGCTCGAGAATTATGTAAAGCCAGCCGTGGAAATGGATGGTGGTGCAATTCAGTTTAAAAGTTATGATGATGGTGTCGTGAATCTGATGCTGCAGGGTAGTTGTAGTGGTTGCCCATCTTCAATGATTACGTTGAAAGCTGGTATTGAAGGGATGATGAAGCGAATGATTCCTGAAGTAAAAGAAGTTGTTGCGGAAGCTGAATAATATTTTTTACGATTGATTTTATAAGAATGCCTCGCACCCGCGGGGCTTTTTTATGTCTATGGTTTGGGCATATATATTGAATGACCTAACTTCCATCCAAAGCAGCTGAACATGATTGTTGTCTATATCATTGTTGGTTTAATCCTTTTTTTGCTGGTTATGGCGATGATGTTGCCTGGCCGGTATCATATCGAGAAAACGACAATTATTCATCGCAGTGTCCGCGAAGTGATGGACAAGATTGCTGACCTGAACCATTACGCAAAATGGAATCCATGGCAGCAAAGCGACCCAAGTGCCGTGGGTACAATCACTGGAACTCCGCATACAGCCGGTCATAAGTATGCCTGGAAAGGTAGAAAAGTTGGAGAAGGTAGCTTAACCCTTCGCGATCTTGATAGCAAACATGTGCATTTCAACCTTGAATTTGTAAAGCCGTTTAAATCCAAAGCCAGTGATGATTGGTTATTGGAAGAATGGGGTAGCGGCGATACAAAAGTGACCTGGTCGAATAATGGCGAGTTTCCATTTCCCGTCGGCCGCTTACTCGGACCTGCAATAACCAAAGGGCTACACAAGCAATTCGTTGAGGGACTTGCCAGTTTGAAGAAATTGGTAGAAGCCTGACGCGTAATTAACTCCCACCTATAGCGCTTAAGGTATCTAGGCTTCCTTATGTATCTTCGTTTTTATGGAGCGTACAGAAATCGACAACCTTGGCGAATTTGGGTTGATAAAACATCTTACCAAAAACATAGAATTACAAAACGTTTCATCGATCGTGGGTGTAGGTGATGACGCCGCAATCATCGATCATTTTGGGAAGCAAACTGTTATTACAACTGACCTGCTAATCGAAGGGGTTCATTTTGATCTCGGTTATACTCCATTGCAGCATCTTGGTTACAAGAGTGTGGTTGTGAATCTGAGTGACGTCTACGCCATGAACGCCATTCCCACCCAAATCACGATGAGCATTGGAATTAGCAACCGATTTCCGCTTGAGGCTGTAGAAGAATTTTACGAGGGGGTATACGCAGCATGTGAAAAGTATGGTGTCGACCTTATTGGAGGTGATACGGCTTCTTCCCAGAAAGGGTTTATCATTTCCGTAACTGCAATTGGTGAGGTAGCGCCCGGCGCATTTGTCCGTCGGAGCGGCGCCAAAAAAGGTGATTTGTTATGTTGCAGTGGCGACCTTGGCGCAGCCTATGTTGGACTGCTTTTTCTTGAAAGAGAAAAACGAATTTTTGTTGAGAACCCTAAAGTGCAACCAGATCTGGAGAATGAATCATATGTGATAGGACGGTTGTTGAAGCCGGAAGCACGGAAAGAGGTAATCGAGTTTTTCAAGGAAAATGATATCACGCCATCGTCAATGATGGATATTAGTGATGGCTTAAGTTCTGAAATTCTCCATTTGTGTGAGGAAAGTGCGCTTGGCTGCGTGATATACGAAGAGAAAATTCCGATTTCAGAAGATATGAAGGCGGCTGCTTTCAAGTTTGAAATCGACCCAACTGCCTGCGCATTAAGCGGTGGCGAAGATTATGAATTGCTTTTCACCATTCCACAATCTGAATATGAAAAACTCGTTCTAAATGAACAAATAAGTGTGATCGGGTATATGACGGATGCATCAGAACCTGCCCACATTATTACGAAGGGTGGAAGTAAACATGCAATTACCGCACAAGGGTGGAATGCATTCAAACAAAAATGATCTAACTCAGTGATGTTGATAAAGTGGACTACGATAAGCGGCTGTTGCGCCGCGATCTTGTTTTTAATTTCCTGCTCCGCCAGTAAACCTGCGTTTGATCCCGGACGTAAATACGATCCGGCAACACTCGAGAAAGATTTCAATCTTTTCCAGGGCATTCTGGAAGAATACCATCCAAGTCTTTACTGGTTTACATCAAAAGATAGTATTGATCATTATTTTGATCGGGGTCGACAGCAATTGAAAGATTCGCTGACAGAACCCCAATTTCGAAACGTATTGCAACAGGTGATCACACAGGTTCGTTGTGGTCATACTTCAGTTCGATATTCTAAGGCCTATACAAATTACCTTGATACGGCCAAATTGAAAACGTTTCCGCTGAGTATAAAAGTCTGGCAGGATACAATGGCGGTCATCGGAAATCTTATTCGTCGTGACACCATTTTACGTCGCGGAACCATTATCAATTCAATCAACGGTATTAGTTTTCAGCAATTCCGGGATACGTTTTTAAACTATCTCGTTACTGATGCACATGCATTGAATGGAAAGTATCAAACACTTAGCACCAGAGGGAACTTCGGCGTTTTGTATCGAAATGTTTTTGGCTTATCGACTAGCTTCAGAGTTGGATACATCGATTCAACAGGTAACGAGGCTTTCACCGTGTTACCGGTTTATGACCCTTCAACAGACACGTTGCGACGCACATTTCCACCCACAGTCAATTCGCAACGGGGCGTTCCGCGACAGGTTATGGTAAACGGTGCCCGAAATATTCAGATCGATACCACGCTTTCCACGGCTTATATGACAGTGAATACTTTTTCGCGAGGAAACAAATTGCGTCCATTCTTTCGGCAGGGGTTTCGCGAGATCAATAAACATTCAATCAGGCATCTCATCGTGGATGTTCGCTCGAACGGTGGCGGCGATGCAGGATTATCAACCTTGCTTACCCGTTACCTCATAACGAAGGAATTCAAAATTGCAGATTCTCTTTATGCCATTCGGCGTTCAGGGAAATACAACAAATACATTAAAAAGCATTTGTTATATAGAACAGCAATGTTTTTTGTAACAAGAAAGAAAAAAGACAGGCGCTATCACTTTGTACATTTTGAAAAGCATGTCTATAAGCCAAAGCGTAAAAATCATTTTGACGGAGACATTTATATTATTACCGGGGGTAATTCCTTTTCTGCAACGACATTATTTGCAAAAGCGTTGCAGCATCAAAAGAACGTACTGATAGTTGGCGAAGAAACCGGTGGCGGCGCTTATGGAAATACAGCATGGATGATCCCCGAGGCTCAGCTCCCACTAACAGGCTTGCGTTTCAGATTGCCATTGTTCAGATTAGTAATGGATAAAGAAGCGGTCGCAACCGGGCGTGGCGTGTTTCCCGACATCGATGTAACACCGACTGTTGAGTCGTTAAAAAGAAACATCGATCCGAAATCCGAAAAGGTGAAACAAATTATCATCGAACGGAACAAACTCAGGCTTCGATAAATTCCAGTAATGTAAGTTGTTTGTCGATTATACAAAAACTTGCTGCAGCTTTTGCTTCTATGACTCCTATTCGAGTTGTATTAACCATTGATCCAGGATAGCTGCTTGCCATCCGCAACGATTCCTCCAATGTAATTCCCAACTGTTCAACCCCATTTTTTACACATTGAAGCATTGTCAGCGAGGAACCCGACAATGTTCCGTCAGGTAGCGCATAGTGATCCTCTTTAAAAAGGTGTTGGTATTCGCCTGTTGTGATTTCTGTTACGGCATCTGTGATATAAAAAAGGCGTTCTTTCATTATTTGCTTCGCGATACGCACAGCGGCGAAATCAGCATGTATTCCATCACACACGACGCTGCTTTTAACAGATGCATGATCGAAGATTGCGCCGACAACACCTGGGGCGCGATGTTGTAAGCCCGACATTGCATTGTACAAGTGTGTGGCCATCGGAATTTTTTCGAAAGCTTTCTTTGCCTCGGCATACGTTGCGTTGGTATGACCAGCCGACAAAATGATCCCCCGACTTACAAGAAAGTCAACTGCTTCATCGCTGCAGCATTCAGGAGCAATCGTCATCATCTGGATAATTCCTTCGCCTGCGTCAAATAAAAATTTGAGTTCGTCGAGCGTGGGCGATTTGATATACTTTTCAATATGCGCGCCTCTTTTTTTAGGATTTAAATACGGGCCTTCAAGATGAAGACCGAGAAGACCCTTTCCCTTGTAACGTTTGACAGCTTCAATTCCTTTAACAAACTGTTCCATTGTATTGGTCGCCATCGCCATCATGAAATATCCAGCCCCACCTTGTTTGCAGTACTGATAGGTTGAATCCAATGCAGCATCCATCGAATCATTTAAAAACATATGACCGTTGCCACCGTAAAGTTGAAGGTCGATGAACGCCGGAGCCAATAAATTTCCTTTCAGATCATGTCTTTCATACGAAGAAGGAATGTCACTTTCATTTACAATAGCTTCCACAATTGCATTGGTGACTAAAACGGCTTTTTTGGATTCGATTTGATGACCGGTGAATATGTCACCGTTTGTATAGGCAATATTCATGAATCAGGGTTCTATTAAAAATTTATCCGCATCGCGGAGAAAAGGAAGTTTTGAACGGATATCAGCCAGTAATTGTTGATCGAGTTGAGCAGTGAGAATGGCTTCTTCGTTGGTGGAGGTTTTAATAATCGCGCCCATTGGATCGACGATCATACTATCGCCAGAATGCGGAATCCCATTTCCATCATCACCAACACGATTAACACCTACTACATAACATTGATTTTCGATTGCTCTTGCCTGTAATAACGTTTTCCATGCGTGGTTGCGTCGCTCTGGCCAGTTTGCGACATAGACAAGCAAATCATATTCGGAGTCACCGCGACTGCCACTTTCATCAACAGAAGGTCGTTGGCGCGCCCAAACAGGGAAACGCAAATCGAAACAAACCTGCAAATTGATTCGCCATCCATTGACTGACGCAATAAATCGGTTTTTCCCGGCGGTGTAATGTTGGTCTTCTTCAGCAAAAGCGAAAAGATGTCGCTTATCATAAATTCCATATTGACCGGTGGGCAACATCCAAATTAGGCGATTAAAAAAACGCTCTTCTTCTTCGATGATTAAACTTCCCGTCAGAATGATGCTATGTTTGGCTGCAATGAATTTCATCCAGGTAACCGTTGGTCCGTCCATCCGTTCCGCAAACTCTTTGGGATTCATGCTGAAACCTGTACTAAACATTTCCGGCAAAACAACAAGACCGCCTTTCACTGCAGCATTGGCTATTTTTTCCTCAAACATGCGAATGTTCGCTTGTTTGTTTTCCCAATGAAGATTCGTTTGTATCAATGCAACTTGTAAATTCGCCATCAGCAAGTGAAATTAATGTATTTGATAAAATCAATGGGATTTCGCAGCAATAGGAATAAAATCGCCGAAACAGGCAGCTTATATTTTGGAAACGCTCCATAGGGAGTTACGCAAAACATATTCTTATCGCGGCCAGATGCGTGGGGAGGTGAAACAGCAGTATGAGCGATTATATGATTCTTTATACAAGCTGCCTTCGGCGAAGTCAACATTTGAAGAGTATTACAGACTTTGTCAATTGGTGTTTCGGATTCGGGATAATCATCTATTCTTCTCACAGATTCCTGAAGAAGAATTAACAAACGCGCATTTCGCAGACAGTTCACTGATTAAAGCCTATCGACGGGATAGTTATTGCAGGGGCAGTTATGTGTGTAAATCATTAGTGGAAGTGTTGTACCAGCTAAGGAACATCTTATTTCACGGTGAACTTATTCCAGTTGAAGGCATACAGCCAATTTAATACTAAGAGAAGTAACAGAACCAACCAGTGGGTTAGACCGTTGGACGTTTAAGTTAACGTTTGAATGAAATCTGACGCCGCTATTTATAATATTTTCAATTCTCAAATTAACGCTTATGTATGTAGGTAAAGTGTTCACCTTTCGCCTGCTTTGGCATTTCGCCCGTCGCAATCTCATTCGTACTTTTTTAATTGCCCTTGTTGCTTGTGTACTGTATAAAATTGTGGGCTGGCGTTGGATGGGCATTTCATTTATACCGGTAGCTACCATCGGTACTGCGGTGGCTTTTTATGTAGGCTTTAAAAATAACCAGGCATACGACCGCTTGTGGGAAGCCCGCAAACTCTGGGGCAGCATTACCAATACTTCCCGCAGCTTTGCCGCCATGCTTATCGCTGTGGTGCCCGATAAAAGCATTCAAAAAGAATTTATTTACCGCCACATTTCATGGGTACATATACTTCGTTTGCAACTACGAAAAACGATTACCTGGGCTACAAGCAAAGAGCACCTGCACCAAACCTTTCTAAGCGAGAAACACGAATTGGAGCAGTTTGATGCCGGTGTAAAAAAGATATTTACCGATGCCGGTAAGCTGGAATACTTTGATATGCTGAATAAAAGAAGCAACATTGCCAACCACGTACTGAAAAAGCAAATTCATGAACTGGGACAGTTGAAAAAGAAAGGCGTGATAGACGATTTTGAGCACAGCGACCTGGTGAAGCAAATTACGCAGCTCATAGACTATCAGGGTGGTTGCGAACGCATAAAAAGCACTCCACTCTACCGCCAGTACAGTCTCTTCAGTCGGGTGTTTGTGGTACTGTTTATTGCACTTTTGCCCTTTGGACTCATGAACGAAATGGACAAAACAGGGGAATACGGCGTATGGCTTACCATTCCATTTTCGATGCTCATCTCCTGGGTGTTTTATACAATGGAGCAGATTGGTGAGTTTAGCGAAAATCCTTTCGACAATGCTATCAACGATGTGCCGCTTAGTGCCATTTGCACAACCATTGAAACAGATGTAAAGGAGTTTTTGGGCGATGATAATGTTCCGCAAAAAGCAGCCCCTGTTGATGATGTGTTGTTGTAAAAATGGAAGGAGCACTAAAGTTTAATGTTTAATCTTTTCCAGCTGCTACCTTGTTTAGCAGTCGATGAAAGAAGCCGGGAGCAATGCGGGCTGCACCTTTTAATACTTTTGCTTGTCCCACAATCGTTTCGTATTGATCCCTACTTAAAGCTTTGAGCGTTGCGTCGGCAACAACATCCGGAGAGATGCCCCGCTGGGATTGTTTGCGAGCTTTTGCTTCCCGGTGCAATTCTGTTTTAACAATTGGTGGTGCTATTTCAAAAACCCGAACGTTTGTTTTGGTAAGCTGCGAACGGAGTGAAATAGAAAAGGTGTGCAATGCCGCTTTGGTGGCGCAATAAACAGGCACAATCTTCAACGGAATAAAAGCAAGTCCCGATGTAACGTTCACGATGGCGCATTCTTTTTCCTGCTTCAGAAATTGCGGGATAAAAAGAGCACACAAGTGAATGCTGCCAGTGAGGTTTGTTTCAATTTCATTTTCTTCATCCAGTAAACCAGCAGCTCCAGTCAAAAAATTAATTTCTTTCTGAATGCCTGCATTGTTCACAAGCAGATTAATACCGGGAAATTCTGTGGTAGCCCACTGGAATAGTTCTTCCCGATCTGTTTTCTCAGATACATCGCAAACCTTTGTGTGAAGCTGTGGAAATTTTTCTTTTGCTTCATTCAGCTTGCTTTCCCGCCGTCCGCAAATGAGAACCTCGTTTCCAGCCTTGAGAAAAGCTTCTGCCATCGCCAAGCCTATGCCGCTACTGCCACCAGTAATTAGGATGGTGTTGTTGGTTATTTGCATGATTTTTTTAGAACAAACAAAATGATAAAATGTTTCTGCTGGCTGAATTCTTCAATGATTTTCCGAAAGAATTAATTTACCAGCCAGTGAATAATAATTGCTAAAAGAACATAAATCTTTTTTATTGGGGAACTTTGGTGCTCAACTTTGCATTCATCTATCTATATGAGTACAGCTATTGCTAATGGAAAACTCCGCCAATGCCTAGAGCGGTTTGGCAAATTACCCGACAACGATTGGGAATTGGTGTTGCCATTTATTAAAGCCAGGGAATTCAAGAAGCATGAGCTTTTCTGTGAAGAAGGCAAGCGTTCTTTTGAAGTTGCTTTTGTAGTAAGTGGCACCTTTCGTCAATTTTACAGCAAAGAAGGTGAACTGGCATTCGCTCAGCCAAATGTTGCGTCTCGTACTATCCGTTTAAATATTACCTGCATTGGTTGTTCCATTGGTGTTGTTTTCTCACCTGGCATCGCTTCGACAGCTAATTTTAAGAAAAGTTGCCTTGCCAGTGCATTCAGTAAAACAACTGGCATAGAACGTTGAGAGAATGATTTGAGTAGCTTGAAATTGGGCAGCACCGTTATACTTTCTTATTCATTTCCTCCTGGATTTTTTTTGGCAGGCTTTTTACGACGAGATCGTAAGAGTGGTCGATCCATTCATTCAACAGTTTTACTCCAACGGAGCCATCCACAATCACCGTATTCCAATGCTTTTTGTTCATGTGGTAACCCGGTTGAACAGAAGCATACTCTTCCCGAAGCTCGATTGCGCGATCGGGATCGCATTTTACATTGAATTGAAATGGGCTGCTATCCATGCCGCAAAGCAAAAATATTTTACCATGCACTTTGTATACCAGCGTTTCCGGGCCGAAGGGGAGCGTCTCTTCAACTCCGTTTTTAGAAAGACAATATTTTTGGAGTGTTTCAATATTCATCGTAATAACACTTTTGATTCATTGGTTAACCGATAACGGCCGTTGCTTCTATTTCAATCAAATAATCTTTATCAATAAGCCCTTTTACTTCGATCATACTTGTGCAAGGTTTGATAGAAGCAAAAAATTCGCCATGGGCTTTTCCATATTCTTCCCAACGGGAAATGTCAGTAACGAACATTCTTGTTCTTACCACGTCTTTTAGCGATGCGCCTGCGCGTTCGAGTACTGCAGCAATTTTTTCGATTGCATATTTTGTTTGAAGGTAAGCGTCGTTGCCGCCAACCAAATTCGTTTGCTCATCAACCGCTACAGTTCCTGTTACTTCAATCGTGTTTCCGATTTTCACAGCGCGACTATAACCGACGATGTCTTCCCATTTTGCACCGGAAGAATAATTAATACGTGCCATAATTAAATTTATAGATGGTTTGAATCGAGAATCGCGTTCCCAAGTTAAGCAACTGGTACGATTAGCTTTTGATCTCGATTTCAGTAACGAGTTTCTCGCCAACAATACGCAGATAGACCTGCGCAACAGTGATAACATCTTTCTCGCAGTAATTTGCAATACGTCGAATGTTCTTTTCTTTCCAGTACACCTCACCCACCATACTTCCGTCAATATCATCCTTCGGAGTTGGAATGCCCAGTGCATGCGCTAATAAATTCAATGACGTGTAATTTTTGAAGTCGCCGAACTTCCAAAGCTCCATTGTATCGAGATGGTTGACTTCCCACGGTTTTTTGCCAGCTGTATTAAGTATTGGAGGAATAGGAATGTGATTGATGATCAGACGGCGGCAAATAAATGGGAAATCAAATTCTTTTCCATTGTGTGCGCATAAATAATTCTGCGGTTCGCCCGACCAACGTTTCAACATCTCGACAAATTCAAGTAGCAGTGATCTTTCATCTTCTCCAAAAAATGACTTAATAATTAATTTCGGGTCATTACCCTGTTGAATTACACCGACACTGATACAAATGATCTTTCCAAACTCAGCATAGATGCCGGCTCTTGAATAAATACTGTCTACTGTTTCATCTAAACGATTGCGAAGCAGGGCTTCTGCCTTTTTCGTCCACAATTCTTTCCACTCGGCAGCAACATCATCAAATGATGGTGATTGGGGTACGGTTTCGATATCTAAAAAAAGAATGTTGGTCATGACTGGTTTTAGCATGTGCGAATGGCGGTTGTGAATGTGCTAAATATGCAAAATATG